>NZ_JSYB01000087.1:0-85328 GCF_054823945.1 Tepidiphilus sp. HLB4
GAATTTACAGAAAGGATGGTACACAACCTTTCCGACACAACCGCTCCGACAGCTTGGCTAGTAGTGGTAGCGGCCTTGCAAAAACTCGATCCGATCCGCTTTCACCAGATAGACGCAACGGTGTTCCTGCGTGATCCGGCGTGACCAGACATCCGGGCCCAGATACTTCAATGGTTCGGGATTGCCAATGCCCTTGAATGGATCTCGCAGGACGGCCTTGACCAGCTCCAGGAGGCGCTTGGCAGTGCGGCGTTCTGTTTCCACCCAGTAGCTCAAGTCCTCCAAGAACTCGGGATGAAACACCGCGACGCGCTTGAGCTCAGCCTTCGATGCCATAGAGTTTCTCGAGGGCATCGACCGCAGTGGGTGCGACCTCACCGGCCCGAGCACGGGCCAGGGCAGTCAACAGACGTTCCGCATTCTTTGGCGAGCGCAGCAGATGCGCTGTCTCCATCAGGCTTTGTAGTTCATCGGCGGCAATCATTGCAACGGCCCCCCCCGAGCGGCGACGCACCACGACGACTTCACGGTCATCGACCGCACGATCCATCAGAGTCTTGAGTTGCTTGCGGGCCTGGCTGTAGGTGGTTTCGATGGTCATGACGATCTCCGTTAGTTGGACATATATATTGTACAACTATGACATGACAAAGGAACCCCTTCTTCCGTCAGTTCCCACTCACTGCTGTCACACGCTGATTTTGGAAAGAAAAAAAGCCGACCCCCAGAGGCCGGCTTTTCTTCACCCTCGCGAGGGAGGAAGCTCACTCGAATTCGAGGATCACCTCGTCCACCGCCAGGCTCGCGCCCGGCTTGGCGACGATCTTCTTCACCTTGCCGTCCTGCTCGGCGCGCAGGATGTTCTCCATCTTCATCGCCTCGATCACGGCGAGTTTCTCGCCCGCCTTCACCTCCTGCCCTTCGGTGACCGAGACCTCGCGCAGCAGCCCCGGCATGGGCGAGAGGAGGAACTTGGACATGTCGGGCGGCGACTTGAGCGGCATCAGCGGCCACAGGGCGGCGATATGCTCCGGCAGCACGCGGGCACGCAGCTCGGCGCCGTGGTGGCGCAGCACGTAGAGGATGCCCTCGCGTTCGAGCTGCACCGTCATCGGCGCATCGCCGATGCGCACCTGCAGCACGATCTCGCCCAGGCGCCAGCGCGGATCGAAGTCGATCTGCAGCACCCGCTCGCCCGAGCGCACCACGAAGCGGGAGTCCGAGAGCGACTCGACCGTAGCCGGCGTGGCGCCTTGGGCATCGATCACCCGGTAGTTGGGCGAGGGCGCGTAGCGATGTCCGTTCATCTGGCCGGAGAGTCGGGCGTTGCGCAGCCGCCACTTGTGCTCGACCGCCGCCAGGATGAGGCGCAGCATCAGCGGGTCTTCGTGCGGCACCATCTCCGGCGTGAAGCCGTGGGGGAATTCCTCGGCGATGAAGCCGGTGGTGAGCCGCCCCTCGCGGAAGCGCGGATGCTGCATGAGCGCCGCCTGGAAGGGGATGTTGGAGTGGATGCCGCGAATGACGAAGGCATCGAGCGCCTCCTGCATCCGCCCGATCGCCTCCAGCCGGTCGCGCCCGTGTACGATGAGCTTGGCGATCATCGAGTCGTAGTACATCGAGATCTCGCCGCCCTCATAGACGCCGGTGTCGACGCGCACCTGGCCCGGCACTTCGGCCGGCGGACGGAACTTCACCAGGCGCCCGGTGGAGGGCAGGAAGCCGCGGAAAGGATCCTCGGCGTTGATGCGGCATTCCATCGCCCAGCCGTCGATGCGCAGCTCGGATTGCGACAGCGGCAGTTTCTCGCCGGCGGCGATGCGGATCATCCACTCGACCAGATCGAGCCCGGTGATCATCTCGGTGACCGGGTGCTCGACCTGCAGCCGCGTGTTCATCTCGAGGAAGTAGAAGGACTTGTCCTTGCCGACGACGAATTCCACCGTGCCGGCGGACTGGTACTGCACCGCGCGCGCCAGCGCCACCGCCTGCTCGCCCATGGCGCGGCGGGTGTCCGGGTCGATGAAGGGGCTGGGCGCCTCTTCCACCACTTTCTGGTGGCGGCGCTGCACCGAGCATTCGCGCTCGAAGAGATAGACATAGTTGCCGTAGGCGTCGCCGAAGACCTGGATCTCGATGTGGCGCGGCTCTTCGACGAACTTCTCGATGAAGACGCGATCGTCGCCGAAGGCGTTGCGCGCCTCGTTGCGGCAGGATTCGAACCCTTCGCGGCACTGGGCGTCGTCGTAGGCCACGCGCAGCCCCTTGCCCCCGCCGCCGGCCGAAGCCTTGATCATCACCGGATAGCCGATGTCGCGGGCGATGCGCACCGCCTCCTCGGCCGATTCGATCGGCTCGTTGTAGCCGGGGATGGTATTGACGCCCGCCTGCATGGCGAGCTTCTTCGAGGCGATCTTGTCGCCCATGGCGGCGATGGCGTCGGCCTTGGGACCGATGAAGACGATGCCCTCTTCCTCGAGCCGGCGGGCGAACTCTTCGTTCTCCGAGAGAAAGCCGTAGCCGGGGTGCACCGCCTCGGCGCCGGTCTGCTTACAGGCGGCGATGATTTTGTCCATCGCCAGGTAGGATTCCTTGGAAGGCGCGGGGCCGATGCACACCGCCTCGTCGGCGAGCTGCACGTGCAGCGCACGGCGGTCGGCCTCGGAATAGACCGCCACGGTGGCGATCCCCATCTTGCGCGCGGTCTTGATCACCCGGCAGGCGATCTCGCCCCGGTTGGCGATCAGAATCTTTTTGAACATGGTGGTGTTTTCCCTCATTGCGATGAACCGTTGGCGTGCCGCCTCACAGCGGGATGTTGCCGTGCTTGCGCCAGGGGTTTTCGAGCTTCTTGTCCTCGAGCATCGCCAGCGAGCGGCAGATGCGCTTGCGCGTGGCGTGCGGCATGATGACGTCGTCGATGTAGCCGCGCCGCGCCGCCACGAAGGGGTTGGCGAACTTCTCGCGGTACTCCGCCTCGCGCGCGGCGATCTTCTCGGGGTCGTTCTTCTCGTCGCGGAAGATGATCTCGACCGCCCCCTTCGGCCCCATGACGGCGATCTCGGCGGTGGGCCAGGCGAAGTTGACGTCGCCGCGCAGGTGCTTGGAGGCCATCACGTCGTAGGCCCCGCCGTAGGCCTTGCGGGTGATGACGGTGATCTTGGGCACCGTAGCCTCGGCATAGGCGTAGAGGAGTTTGGCGCCGTGCTTGATGATGCCGCCGTATTCCTGGGCCGTGCCGGGCAAGAAGCCGGGCACGTCGACGAAGGTGACGATGGGGATGTTGAAGGCGTCGCAGAAGCGCACGAAGCGCGCCGCCTTGATCGAGGACTTGATGTCGAGGCAGCCGGCGAGCACCATGGGCTGGTTGGCCACGAAGCCCACGGTGCGCCCTTCCATGCGCCCGAAGCCGACGACGATGTTCTTGGCGTAGTCGGGCTGGACCTCGAAGAAGTCGCCCTCGTCGACCACCTTGAGGATGAGCTCCTTGATGTCGTAGGGCTGGTTGGGGTTGTCGGGCACGAGGGTGTCGAGCGAGGGTTCCATGCGCTCGGCCGTGTCGCTGGTGGGGCGCACCGGCGGCTTCTCGCGGTTGTTGAGCGGCAGGAAGTCGAAGAAGCGGCGCAGCTGCAGCAATGCTTCGATGTCGTTCTCGAAAGCCGCATCGGCCACGCCCGAGCGCGTGGTGTGGGTGACGGCCCCGCCGAGCTCCTCGGCCGTGACCTCTTCGTGCGTGACGGTCTTCACCACGTCCGGGCCGGTGACGAACATGTAGGAGGTATCCTTCACCATGAAGATGAAGTCGGTCATGGCCGGCGAATAGACCGCGCCGCCCGCGCACGGCCCCATGATCATGGAGATCTGCGGGATCACGCCGGAGGCGAGCACGTTCCTCTGGAAGACGTCGGCGTAGCCGCCCAGGGACGCCACCCCTTCCTGGATGCGCGCCCCGCCCGAGTCGTTCAGGCCGATCACCGGCGCGCCGACCTTCATCGCCTGGTCCATGATCTTGCAGATCTTCTCGGCGTGCGCTTCCGACAGCGACCCGCCGAAGACGGTGAAGTCCTGGCTGAAGACGAAGACGAGCCGGCCGTTGATGGTGCCGTAGCCCGTCACCACCCCGTCACCGGGGATGTGCTCCTTCTCCATCCCGAAATCGGTGCAGCGGTGCTCCTTGAACATGTCCCACTCTTCGAAACTGCCCTCGTCGAGCAGCACCTCGATGCGCTCGCGCGCGGTGAGCTTGCCCTTGGCGTGCTGGGCGTCGATGCGCCGCTGCCCGCCGCCCAGGCGGGCCCGGGCGCGTTGCTCTTCCAACCGACGGATGATGTCCTGCATGGTTTATCCTCACTGACTGATGGTCTGGCTCGCATCGAGCAGGCGCCGCGCCGCGACCACCGGCGCGAGCCGCCCGCTCTCCACGTCCCGTTCGATCGCCGGCAGCATCGTGCGCACGGCGGGGTGCTGGCGGAAGCGGCGCTTGAGTTCGGCGTCGATCCGTTCCCACATCCAGGCGAGCGCCTGATGGCGGCGTTTTTCGGCAAGTGCGCCGTTTTTCTGCATCGTGTCGCGAAAGGCGAGCACCGTCTCCCAGAAGCGATCGAGCCCCTCGCCCTTGAGCGCCGAGACGAGCAGCACCGGCACGCGCCAGTCGGGGTGCGGCGGGCGCAGCATGTGCAGCGCCGTCTCGAGCTGGGCCTTGGCCCGCATGGCCGCGGCCGGGTCGGCGTCGGCCTTGTTGATGACGATGAGGTCGGCGAGCTCCATGATCCCCTTCTTGATGCCCTGCAGGTCGTCACCGGCGTTGGGCAGCTGCAGCAGGACGAACATGTCGGTCATGTTGGCCACCGCCGTCTCCGACTGCCCCACCCCCACGGTCTCGACGATGACGACGTCGAACCCCGCCGCCTCGCACACCAGCATCGTCTCGCGCGTCTTCTCGGCCACGCCCCCGAGGCTTCCCGCCGAGGGGCTGGGACGGATGAAGGCGCGCGGATCGCGGCTCAGGCGCTCCATGCGCGTCTTGTCCCCGAGAATGGAGCCGCCCGAGACGCTGGAAGAGGGGTCGACGGCGAGTACGGCGACCCGATGCCCGCGCTCGACGAGGTACAGGCCCAGCGCCTCGATGAAGGTGGACTTGCCCACCCCCGGCACGCCGGAGATACCCAGGCGCAGCGCCCTACCCGTGTGCGGCAGCAGCGCCTGCAGCACGGCCTCGGCCCGGCGCTGATGATCGGGCCGGCTCGATTCGATGAGGGTGATCGCCTTGGCGAGCGGCCGCAGCGCATGCGCGAGCACCCCTTCGACGAGGGCGCGATCCTCCTCGCCGAGTACGGACTGCCCGTCAAAACCCGCCGGCACCGCTTCCTGCTGCGACACGGCTCACCCTCGGCCGCGGGCGGCGCGGATCGCCGCGAGCACCTGGCGCGCCGCCTCGGGAATGGGCGTGCCCGGTCCGAAAATGCCCTTGGCGCCGGCGGCGTAGAGGAAATCGTAATCCTGCGCCGGGATCACCCCACCGACGAAGACGATGATGTCCTCGGCCCCCAGGCGCTTGAGCTCGTCGATGAGCGCCGGCACCAGGGTCTTGTGGCCGGCGGCCAGCGTCGACACCCCTACGGCGTGCACGTCGTTTTCCACCGCGTGGCGCGCCGCCTCTTCGGGCGTCTGGAACATGGGACCGATGTCGATGTCGAACCCCAGGTCGGCGAAGGCGGAGGCGACCACCTTGGCGCCGCGGTCGTGCCCGTCCTGGCCGAGCTTGGCGATCATGATGCGCGGGCGACGCCCTTCTTCCTCGATGAAACGCTCGATCTCGTCCTTGAGCATACGCCACTCCTCGCGCCCCTCCACGACCGCGCCGTAGACACCGGTCACCGTCTGCGGGTTGGCCTGATAGCGGCCCCAGACTTTCTCCAGGGCATCGGACACTTCTCCCACGGTGGCGCGGGCGCGCACCGCCTCGATCGCGAGTGCGAGCAGATTCCCCTCGCCGGTCTGGGCACAGCGGGTGAGCGCCTCCAGCGCCTGCTGCACGCGCACGGGGTCACGCTCGGCGCGCAGCTTCTTCAGCCGTTCGATCTGCTTCTCGCGTACGGCGCGGTTGTCGATCTCCAGCACCTCGATGGGGTGATCTTCCTTCTCCAGACGGTACTTGTTCACGCCCACGATCACGTCGAGCCCGGCGTCGATGCGCGCCTGTTTCTCGGCGGCGCACTCCTCGATCTTCAGCTTCGCCCAGCCGGATTCGACCGCCTTGGTCATACCGCCCATCGCCTCGACTTCCTCGATGAGGGACCAGGCCTTGTCGATCATCTCCTGCGTGAGCGTCTCCATCATGTAGGAGCCGGCCCAGGGGTCGATGACGTTGGCGATGTGCGTCTCTTCCTGCAAGATGAGCTGCGTGTTGCGGGCAATGCGGGCCGAGAACTCGGTGGGCAGCGCGATCGCCTCATCGAGGGCGTTGGTATGCAGCGACTGCGTGCCGCCGAAGACCGCAGCCATGGCCTCGATCGTGGTGCGGATGATGTTGTTGTAGGGATCCTGGGCGGTGAGCGACCAGCCGGAGGTCTGGCAGTGGGTGCGCAGCATCATCGAGCGCGGATTCTTGGCGCCAAACTCCTTCATGATGCGCCACCACAGGTAGCGCGCCGCGCGCAGCTTGGCGATCTCGAGGTAGAAGTTCATGCCAATGGCGAAGAAGAACGACAGCCGCCCGGCGAACTTGTCGATGTCCAGGCCGCGCTTCATGGCGGTGCGCACGTATTCCATGCCGTCGGCCAGGGTGAAGGCGAGCTCGAGCGCCTGCGTGGCCCCCGCCTCCTGGATGTGGTAGCCCGAGATCGAGATGGAGTTGAACTTGGGCATGTGCTCGGCCGTGTAGGCGATGATGTCGGCGACGATGCGCATCGACGGCTCGGGCGGGTAGATATAGGTGTTGCGCACCATGAATTCTTTGAGGATGTCGTTCTGGATTGTGCCCGAGAGCTGATCCTGCCGCACCCCCTGCTCCTCGGCGGCCACGACGTAGCCGGCGAGCACCGGCAGCACCGCTCCGTTCATGGTCATCGACACCGAGACCTTGTCGAGCGGGATGCCGTCGAAGAGGATCTTCATGTCCTCGACCGAGTCGATCGCCACGCCCGCCTTGCCGACGTCGCCGATCACCCGCGGATTGTCGGAATCGTAGCCGCGGTGCGTGGCCAGATCGAAGGCCACCGAAATGCCCTGCCCGCCGCCGGCGAGCGTCTTCTTGTAGAAGGCATTCGATTCCTCGGCGGTGGAAAAGCCCGCGTACTGGCGGATGGTCCAGGGTTTGACCGTGTACATCGTCGGCTGCGGCCCGCGGATGAAGGGCTCGAACCCGGGCAGCGTGTCGGCGTGCGGCAGACGGTCGAGGTCGGCGCGCACGTAGAGCGGATGCACGACGATGCCTTCGGGGGTGTGCCAGTCGAGCCGGCTCAGGTCGCCGTCGGGCGCCTGCTTGGCCGCGGCTTTTTTCCAGGCTTCGAGATCGGGTTTGGGGTAGACGGGTGCGGAGTCGGACATGGAGACATCCCTCGACGACGATGGAGGCGTGACATCCGCGCCGTCGAAACGCGGCACCGATCGGCAGGCGGCGCGGAAACCGGAAACGGCAAATATAATATGTAATCCATAATTATGGAAGACCCGGAGCCGCAGCGATGACTCCGCAACGCATCGCGCCCCAGGCGCTCTATCAGGAAGTGGCCGAACGGCTGCGCCAGCGCATCTTCGCCCACGAGCTGCCGCCGGGGCGGCCGATCGACGAGCTGCGCCTGGCGGCCGAATACGGCATCTCGCGTACCCCCCTGCGCGAGGCCCTGAAGGTGCTCGCCGCCGAAGGGCTGGTGACCTTGATCCCGCGGCGCGGCGCCTTCGTCAGCCAGATCTCCGGCGAAGAGCTGGATGCGATCTTCGACGTGCTCGCCGTGCTCGAGGGGCACGCCGCGCGCCGGGCCGCCGAGCGCCTGGACGAGGCATCGGCCCGGCAGCTGCGGCAGCTGCACGAACGCCTGGAGGAAGCGGCGCGCGCCGGGGCGATCGACGCTTTCTTCGAGGCGAACCAAGCTTTCCATGCAGAAGTTTTGCGCCTTGCCGCCAACCCCTTCCTCTCGGCCACGATCCAGGATCTGCGCCAGAAGATTCGGCTGAGCCGCCACCATTCGCTCTACGACGAAGGGCGGCTGGAGCACAGCCTGCAGGAGCACCGCGAGCTGCTCGCGGCCCTGCTCGGCGGCGAGGCCGCGGCGGCCGAGCGGTACATGCGCGCGCATCTGCGCTCGGGGCGCGAGGCGATCGCGCACGTGCAGCACGACGCCGTGGCCAATCCTTTTTCTTGAATGCGAGGAATTTCCATGAGCGGCACGCTTCATACCCAGCCCCATCCCGAGGCGTCCTGCCTCGTCGTCACCCTGGAAAATCCCGGCAAGCGCAACGCGATCGATGCGGCCCTGTGGCGGGCGCTGGGCGACCTGTTCACGGAACTCGCCGCCGAGGGGCTTCCCTGGCGCAGCGTGATCCTCACCGGCGCGGGCGATGCCTTCGCCGCCGGCGGCGACCTGGAGGAATTCCCCCGCGTGCGCGCCGACCTCGCCTCCGCGCTGGATTACCACGAAGGCAAGGTTGGACGGGCGCTGCGCGCCATCGCCGACTGCCCGCTGCCGGTGATCGCAGCGATCGAAGGCCCCTGTATCGGCGGCGGGCTGGAGATCGCGGCGATGTGCGATCTGCGCGTGGCCGGACGCAGCGCCCGCTTCGGTGCGCCCATCGCCCGGCTCGGTTTCTGGATGTATCCCGGTGAGCTCGCCCTGCTGCGCGAGCGTCTGCCCGAAGGGCTGCTCGCGCAGATGCTGCTCGAAGGGGCCGTGCTCGATGCCGAACGCCTGTGGGGGCTAGGCGTGCTGCATCACCGCGTCGAGGATGGCCATGCGCTCGAAGAGGCGCTCGCGGTGGCGCGGCGCATCGTCGCCGGGGCCCCGCGCGTGGCGCGCATGCACAAGCGCTGGCTCGCTCGCCTGCGCCTGCGCACGCCCTTGTCGGAAGAAGAGAAACGCGCCGGGCTGGACTTCCTCGACGACCCCGACTACCGCGAAGGGCTCGCCGCTTTCCTCGAAAAACGGGCCCCGTGTTTCGCACGCCACGGCCAGGATGAAAAATGAAGGCATTCTCGGGGGCATTGATTGCGTTCGCATTCGCTTCACGCTAAGATCATGGAATCGCCCTTGGCATCCTCAGGAGATAGCAACCATGCGCTTCGCCCCCCTGCCCCTTGCCGCTGCGCTGGGCGCCGTCCTGCTCGGCGGCTGCACCAACCCCGGCGCACCGCTTCCCACCGATTTCGCCCAGGAACCGCAGCAGAAGATCCAGGCGGTACGGCAGTGGCAAACGGTGGCCGCGAGCCTTGCCGAGCGGCTGAGCGTCATGATGATCCGCGACAACAGCTGTACGCCGCAAGCCGCCCTGTGCGACGTCCTCTACGTGCACCCGGCCGCCAATGCCTCCACCTTCGACGCCGCCTTCCGCGAAGCCTTCGTGAGCTACCTCGTCGGCCGTGGCTGGAACGTGGCGCAGGACGGGCCGGCCGACATCGAGATCGACCTCGACAGCCGCTACGCCAAGCTCGCCACCGCCCCCGAAGTCGAGGCGATGGTCACGGCCTCGGCACGGCGCGGTGACCGCTATCTCGCCCGCATCTCCGACGTCTACTACATCACCAGCCCCGAGCTCTACGCCAAGGCGACCCCGCCCCTGTACGATCCCGCCCGGCTGACGGTGAAAGGAGACTGACCATGCGGCGCATCCTTTCCCCCCTGATGCTGGCCAGCGCCCTCGCCCTGTCGGCCTGCGCCACCGAGACGCTCCCGCCCCCGCCCAAGGCCGACCCTTCCATGGTCGTCAACAAGGCCTATGAAACGGCCGATGCGCTCATCGACCAGCTGCCGCCCGAGCTGCGCGCCGGTCCCGTGCTCTTCGCCACCTTCGTCGACGTCGATGCGCTCGATCGCTCCACCACCCTGGGGCGCACGCTCACCGAACAGGTCGCCAACCGCTTCGTGCAGCGCGGCTTCGTCGTCACCGAGCTCAAGCTGCGCACGGCCGTCTTCGTCAAGCGCGACACGGGCGAGCTGATGCTCTCGCGCGAAGTCGATCAGATCGCCCGCGAACACGACGCCCGCATCGTCGTGGCCGGCACCTATTCCCCGGCCAAGGAAGCCGTCTATCTGAGCGCCAAGGCGATCGACCCGGCCACCGGCCAGGTGCTCGCGGCCAAGGACACCATCGTTCCGATGGACAACAACGTGAAGAGCCTCTTGCGCTGAAAAAGCGCACACGGAGCCGAAGGCGCCGCCTGCGGGCGGCGTTTTCATGTCCACTCCAGGACGATCAGGACAACCACAGCATCCGCCGCCAGTCGCAGTGCGCCTCGATCGCCGCAGCGAGCCGTTCGATCGCCGCTTCGCGCCGCTGCGCCGCGCCTTCGCTGACAAGCGCCGCCCCGGCCCAGCGCGAGAGCGCCGCAAACGCCGCTGCCGAATCGAAGAGTCCGTGCCAGTAGGTGCCGAGGATCTGCCCGTCTTCGGAGATCGCGCCATCGAGCACGCCGTCCTCGCCGATCACGGCGGGGCACGCGAGTGCCGGCCCTTCGCTCACGCCGAGGTGAATCTCGTAGCCTTCGGCCTCGGCCCCGCCCAGCTCGGCAGCGAGCCGCCCGCGGCAACGACGCAGCACTTTCTGGGACTCCAGCCGCGTGCGCAAAGGAAGCAACCCCAAGCCGGGCCGGCCACTCGGCGCGCCTTCCAGCCCCAAGGGATCGTCGAGCCACTCGCCCAGCATCTGGAATCCTCCGCACAGACCGACGAGTTTGCCGCCGTAGCGCAGATGCCGGCGTAGCAGCGCCGGGCCGCCTTGGGATTCGAACCAAGCGAGATCCGCCTGCACCGCCTTGGAACCCGGCAGCACCACGAGATCCGCGCCCGGCCAGTGACCGCCGTGCCACCAATGGAATTCGACCTCGGGGTGCTGGCGCCAGGCGTCGAGATCGGTGTGATTGCTCACGCGCGGCCAGGCGATCGCCGTCACCCGCAGCCGCGCGCCTGCGGTGCGCTCCACCGGCGCGAGGCCGTCCTCGGCCTCCAGCGCGAGGTTGCCTAGATGCGGCAGCACGCCGAAGACCGGTTTGCCGGTACGCTCCTCCAGCCAGCGCAGGCCCGGAGTGAGGAGCGAGACGTCGCCGCGGAAGCGGTTGATGACGAAGCCGCGCACGCGCGCACGTTCGCTTGGCGAGAGGCATTCGAGCGTACCGACGATCTGGGCGAAGACGCCGCCGCGGTCGATGTCGGCCACCAGCGCCACGGGGATGTCGACCGCCTCGGCAAAGCCCATGTTGGCGATGTCGCGCGCGCGCAGATTCACCTCCGCCGGACTGCCCGCCCCCTCGACCAGGATCCAGTCGAACTCCTGCTGCAGGCGCGCCCAGGATTCGAGCACCGCCTGCAGCGCCACCGGCTTGTAGGCGTGATAATCCCGTGCCGACAGGGTATGCACCGCCCGCCCGTGGATCACGACCTGGGCGCCGATGTCCGTGGTGGGCTTGAGCAGCACGGGGTTGAAATCCACCCGCGGTTCGAGTCCGGCGGCAAACGCCTGCAGCGCCTGGGCGCGGCCGATCTCGCCCCCATCGGCCGTGACCGCGGCGTTGTTGGCCATGTTCTGCGGCTTGAACGGCGCCACACGTACCCCGGCGCGCGCGAGCAGGCGGCACAGCCCCGCCACCAGCGTGCTCTTGCCGGCATCCGACGTAGTCCCCTGGATCATCAACGCCTGCGCCATGTTCGCCTCCGCGGCCGGAAAGCGCCCGATTATAATGGGCGACTTCGCCCCTTTCCCGCCGTCATGTCCCTTCTCCTGGCCACCGTGTTCGCACTCGCACTCGATCGCCTCTTCGGCGAGCCGCCGCGCTGGCACCCGCTCGTCGGTTTCGGCCGCTGGGCCGCTGCCCTCGAGCGCCTCGTGCGCCGGCACATCGGCGAAGGCATCGGCGCGGGGATGATCGCCTGGGCGCTGGCAGTACTGCCCTGGGTGGGACTGGTCGCCGTCCTGGGACGGGTGCATCCCTTCGTCGAAGACGCGCTCGCCGTCGGCTGCCTTGCGCTCGCCGTGGGGGCGCGCAGCCTGCGCGAGCACCTCGAGCCGGTACGGGACACGCTCGCCGCCGGCGATCTCGCCACCGCCCGGGCGCGGGTGGCCTTCCTCGTGAGCCGGGACACGGCGGCGATGACGGGCGAAGACGTGGCCCGCGCGGCCACGGAATCGGCGCTGGAGAACGGCCACGACGCGGTGCTCGCGCCGCTGGTGTGGTTCGCGCTTCTGGGCGCGCCCGGCGTGGTGCTGCATCGCCTGGCCAACACGCTGGATGCGATGTGGGGCTATCGCACGCCGCGCTACGAGCGCTTCGGCAAGTGCGCCGCTCGCATCGACGATGGGCTCGGCTGGCCGAGCGCCCGGGTCACGGCGCTCCTCTATGCCCTGGGCGGACGCACGGCGGCGGCTCTGCAGTGCTGGCGCCGGCAGGCCCCGCAGTGGGACAGCCCCAACGCCGGCCCGGTGATGGCAAGCGGTGCCGGGGCGCTCGGCGTCACCCTGGGCGGAGAAGCCTGCTATGGCGGCACGCGGCACGAACGCCCCCTGCTCGGCGAAGGCCCTGCACCGACTGCGGCCACCGTGGCCGCCGCCATGGAGCTCGTCGAACGGGCCGTCTGGGGCTGGCTGCTGCTGCTCGCGCTCCTCACGCTGGCGGGAGGCGGACGATGAGCCGGCCGGCGCACGGCGGTCGCCTGCGCGAGGCGGCGCGCCGCCGGGGCATCCCCCTCGACGCCTGGCTCGATCTCTCCACCGGCATCAGTCCCTGGTCCTATCCCCTGCCCGCGGTTCCCGAGGAAGTCTGGCGCCGTCTGCCGGAAGAAGACGACGGGCTCGACGAAGTGATACGCGCCGCCTTCGGCCGCCCCGCCCTGGCGGTGCCCGGCACCCAAGCGGCCATTTCCCGTCTGCCGTCCCTCTTGCCCGAGGTGCGCCGCGTGCTCGTGCCGCATCCCAGCTACGGCGAGCACGCCCATGCCTGGCGCGCGCACCATCTCGTGCGCTGCGCCCCTTGCGCCGACGCGATCGCGGCGCGGCTCGACGAAGTCGACGCGCTGGTGCTCGTGCATCCCAACAACCCCACCGGCGCGCGCTTTCCCGCCCAAAACCTGCACGCATGGCATCAGCGGCTCGCCGCGCGCGGGGGCTGGCTGATCGTGGACGAAGCCTTCCTCGATCCCGGCGAAGCCGGCAGCCTCGTGGCCGAAACCGGGGAACCCGGTCTCGTCGTATTGCGTTCGCTGGGCAAATTCTGGGGGCTCGCGGGCGTGCGCTTCGGCCTCGTCTTCGCCGCCAAGCCGCTGCGCGAGCGGCTCGCCGCCTTGCTCGACCCGTGGGCGGTGAGCCATCCGGCACGCTGGGCAGCCCGGCTCGCGCTCGCCGATTCCGCCTGGCAGGAACGGCAGCGCATCCGCCTTGCCGCCGCCTCGCTTGCCTTGGCGACGATGCTGGAAGAAGCCGGTCTCAGGGTGAGCGGCCGCACCTCCCTCTTTGCCTGGGTCGAGACGCCGCGGGCGTCCGCGCTCGCCGCGGCGCTCGAGCGCCGCGCCCTCCTGGTGCGCCGCTTCGACGATCCGCCGGGGCTGCGCTTCGGGCTGCCCGCCGACGACGCGCAAACCGCCCAGCTGCGGGCGGCGCTCCTCGATGCGATCGCTGAGACGGAATCACGACGATGAACGAATTCGCCCTGATCGAACGATTCTTCGCCGATCCCGCCGCGCACGAACCCCCGCCGTCCTGGCTGCGGCTGGGTATCGGCGACGACGCGGCGCTGCTTGCCGAGGAAAACGGCTGGGAGACGGCGATCACCTGCGACACGCTGGTCGAGGGACGGCACTTCCTGGCCGGAACCGATCCGGAAGCGCTCGGCTGGAAAGCGCTGGCGGTGAACCTCTCCGATCTGGCGGCCATGGGCGCCGTCCCCACCGGCTTCCTCCTCGCCCTCACTCTGCCCGAAGCCGATGAACCCTGGCTCACGGCCTTCGCCTGCGGGCTCTTTGCCTGCGCCCGGCGGCACGGCGCCCGCCTCGTCGGCGGGGACACCACCCGCGGCCCCCGTGCGCTCACGATCACGGCGCTGGGGCGGGTGCCGGCGGGCGAGGCGATCTTGCGCAGCGGCGCGCGTGCGGGCGACGACCTCTGGGTGAGCGGGCAACCGGGACGCGCCGCGCTGGGGCTCGCCGTGCGGCTCGGAGCGCTTCCTTCGACGCTGCCCGGAGCACGGGAGTGGATCGCCGCGCTCGATCGCCCCGAGCCGCGCCTTGCCTTGGGCTGCCGCCTGCGGGGCCTCGCGCACGCGATGCTCGATGTCTCGGACGGGCTGCTGGGCGACTTGCGCCACCTCCTCGAGCGCTCGGCACCGCCCTTCCTCACCGCCGAGATCGAGGTGGCCAGACTGCCCCTCGACCCCCTCGTCGCCGGCGGCGCGCCGCCCGAGCGGGCGCGGGCCGCCCTGCTCTCCGGTGGCGACGACTACGAACTCCTCTTTACGGCCGCGCCGGAATCTCGCGACCAAACCCTCCTTCTCGGCAGGGAACTCGGCCTGCCGCTTTCCCGCATCGGGCGGCTCGTGCCCGCCACGGCACATCCCATGGTGCTCATCGAGCCCGACGGCCGGCGCACCCTGCCCGAGGTTTTGGGCTATGATCATTTTTGCGCATGCAAGGAATACCCATGACCGCCGAGCGCACACGACCCACCGCCGCCTTCCTCCTCGCACACCCGGCGCACTTCATCGCGCTCGGCTTCGGCTCCGGGCTCTCCCCCTGGGCGCCGGGCACGGTCGGGTCGCTCCTGGCCTGGGCGCTCTATCCGCTGCTGCGCTCCCCCGTCTCCGAGGGCGTCTTCCTGCTGTTGCTCGTCTCTTTCTTCCTTGCCGGCATCCTCGCCTGCGAGCGCACGGCCAAGGCGCTGGGCAGCGGCGATCCCGGCGCCGTGGTCTGGGACGAGATGCTCGCCGTCTGGCTGGTGCTCTTCTTCTGCCCGCCGGGGCTTGCCTGGCAGGCGGCGGGCGTGGCGCTCTTTCGCCTGTTCGACATCGCCAAACCCGAACCCATCGCCACGCTGGAGCGGCGGTTTCGCGGCGGCTTGGGCATCATGATCGACGATCTGGCCGCCGCCGGCTACGTGCTGCTCGTGCTCGCCGTGGCGGTGCATTTCCTGGGAGGGCGCGCATGATCCGGCCCGAAGACCCCTTGGGGCGTCTCGCCCGTGAAGTCGGCGCGCGGCTCGCCGCGCGCGGCTGGATGCTCGCCACCGCCGAATCCTGCACCGGCGGGGCCGTCGCCGAGGCGATCACGGCCATCGCCGGCAGCTCTGGCTGGTTCGAACGCGGCTTCGTCACCTACTCCAATGCCGCCAAGATCGAGCTGCTCGGCGTCGCTCCTCTCACCCTCGAGCGCCATGGAGCCGTGTCGCAGGCCGTGGCCCGCGAGATGGCGCTCGGCGCACTCTCGCACAGCCGCGCCGAGGTGGCCTTGTCCATTACCGGCATCGCCGGGCCCGACGGCGGCACGCCGGAAAAACCTGTGGGCACCGTCTGTTTCGGCTGGGCCTGGAAGCGAGACCGGCCGCAGGTGCGCAGCGAGCGGCGCCACTTCGCCGGCGATCGCATCGCCGTGCGCGCCCAGGCCGTGCGCACGGCGCTTGCCGGGGTACTCGCCCTGTGCCGCCCATGAACCATCCTGTGCCATAATCGGTCGAAATCCTTTTGTAATCGCCAGTCACAAGGAATTTTTCGATGGACGACAACAAACTCAAGGCGCTGCAGGCCGCACTCGCGCAGATCGACAAGCAGTTCGGCAAGGGCTCGGTGATGCGCATGGGCGACGCGCAGGTGGAGCGCGACATCCAGACCGTCTCCACCGGCTCGCTGGGGCTGGACATCGCGCTGGGCATCGGCGGGCTGCCGCGCGGCCGGGTGGTGGAGATCTACGGCCCCGAATCCTCGGGCAAGACCACCCTCACGCTGCACGTCATCGCCGAGATGCAGAAACTCGGCGGCGTGGCCGCCTTCATCGACGCCGAGCACGCGCTCGACGTGCAGTATGCGAAGAAATTGGGCGTCGATATCGACGATCTCCTCGTGTCGCAGCCCGATACCGGCGAGCAGGCGCTCGAGATCGCCGACATGCTGGTGCGCTCGGGCGGGGTCGACATCGTGGTAATCGACTCGGTGGCCGCGCTCACGCCGAAAGCCGAGATCGAAGGCGAGATGGGCGACTCGCTCCCCGGCCTGCAGGCCCGGCTCATGAGCCAGGCGCTGAGAAAACTCACCGCCAGCATCAGCAAGACCAACACGCTCGTCATCTTCATCAACCAGATCCGCATGAAGATCGGCGTGATGTTCGGCAACCCCGAAACCACCACCGGCGGCAACGCGCTCAAGTTCTATTCCTCGGTGCGCCTGGACATCCGCAAGACCGGCACGATCAAGAAAGGCGACGAGGTCGTCGGTTCCGAGACCCGCGTCAAGGTGGTCAAGAACAAGGTCGCGCCGCCCTTCCGCGAGGCTCTCTTCGACATTCTCTACGGCGAGGGCATCTCGCGCGAGGGCGAGATCATCGACCTGGGCGTGGAGCACAAGCTCATCGACAAATCCGGTTCTTGGTACGCCTACGAGGGCGAAAAGATCGGTCAGGGCAAGGACAACGCGCGCGAATTCCTGCGTCAGCGCCCCGAGCTCGCGCGGCGCATCGAGAACCAGATCCGTGCCAAGGTGGGGCTGCCGCCGCTGCCCGAGATCGCCTCCGCCGCGCCCGGCCCGGCCCCCAGCGAAGCCGCCCTCGCCGCTCCGGCGGCCGAATAAGCCCCGACATGCCGATGAGCGGGCCGAGCGTGTGGCAAAGGGCGCTGCGGCTGCTGGCGCGCCGCGAGCACAGCCGCGCCGAGCTCGCGCACAAGCTCGCTCCCCACGGCACGCCCGAGGAAATCGAAGAAACGCTCAGCCGCCTCGAGCGCACGGGGCTCCTGTCGGACGAGCGCTGTGCCCGCGCCTTCGTCGCCGCCCGGGCCGAACGCAGCGGCCGGCACCTCCTCGAGATGCGGCTGCGCGAGCGCGGGCTGGACGATGCCCTCATCGATGAAGTCCTCGACGCGCTGGAGGCCGAATCGAGCGAAGTCGAGCGCGCCGCCGCCCTGTGGCGCAAGCGCTTCGGCACACCGCCCGCCGACGCCAAGGAATGGGCCCGGCAGGCGCGCTTCCTCGCCGGCCGCGGATTCTCCCCCTCCATCGTCACCCGTCTGCTGCGCGACCCGCCCGAAGCACTCGCCGAACCCTTTCCCGACACCGAACCCTGAGTCCCCCATGTCGCTGCTGCACGTCGAACGCCTACGCAAAACCTACGGCAAACGCACCGTCGTCGCCTCGGTCGATCTCACCGTCGAAGCCGGCGAGATCGTGGGACTGCTCGGCCCCAACGGCGCCGGCAAGACCACCTGTTTCTACATGATCGTCGGGCTGGTGCGCGCCGACGACGGCAAGATCGAGCTCGACGGCCAGGACGTCACCCACGAACCCATCCACCGCCGCGCCCGGCACGGGCTCTCCTACCTGCCACAGGAAGCGAGCATCTTCCGCCGCCTGTCGGTGCGGGAAAACGTGCGCGCCGTGCTCGAACTGCGCGGGCTGCCGAAAGACGACATCCGGCAGAAAGAAGACGGGCTGCTTGCCGAACTCGGCATCGCGCACCTGGCCGACCAGCCCTCGGTGTCGCTCTCCGGCGGCGAACGGCGCCGGCTCGAAATCGCCCGGGCGCTCGCCACCGACCCCAAGATCATCCTGCTCGACGAGCCCTTCGCCGGCGTCGATCCCATCGCCGTGATCGAGATCCAGCGCATCGTGCGCTTCCTGCAGGAACGCGGCATCAGCGTGCTCATCACCGACCACAACGTGCGCGAAACGCTCGGCATCTGCAACCGCGCCTCCATCCTCGCCGACGGCCGGGTGATCGCCTCCGGTCGCCCCGAAGAGATCATCGACGACCCGCACGTGCGCCGAGTCTATCTCGGCGAACACTTCCGGCTGTAGCCATGAGCCTCGAGCCCCGTCTGCACCTTCGTGCCAGCACCACGCTCGCCCTCTCGCCGCAGATGGCGCAGGCACTCAAGCTCCTGACGCTGTCGGCCGTCGAACTGCAGCAGACCATCGAAGAAGCCCTGCAGACGAACCCCCTCCTCGAAGTGGCCGAGACCGACGAAGAATCCCCCGAAGAAACGCTTGCCGTCGCAGCTGACTCAGGCGATGAAGTCGACGACTGGCAGGCCCAGCTGCTCGAACGTCCTAGCGCGGAATTGCCCAGCGAAGAGCGCAGCAACGCCGACGACGCCCCCCAAACCGCGCCCGAAGAGCCATCGGGCACCAACGATGCTGAATCCTTCGACGACGGGCTCCTGTGGCAGGATGCCCGCCCCGCGCACGACGACGAGGATGCGCCCGATTTCACCGAATGGCACGCCGCCACCACCGACCTGCACCACTACCTGCACGAGCAGGCCGCGCTCACGCCGCTCGCCGAACGCGACCGGGCGCTCGTCGCCTTCATGATCGAAGCGCTCGACGACGACGGCTACCTGCACGAGGATCTCGACGAACTGCTCGCCAGCATCCCGCCCGAACTCGAAGTCGGGCGCGAAGACCTCGAGATCGCCCTCAAGCTCATCCAAAGCTTCGATCCTCCCGGCGTCGGCGCGCGCGACCTCGGCGAATGCCTGCGGCTGCAACTGCGCGAACGCCCCGACACACCGGCGCGGCGCCTGGCCGAACGGCTCGCGAGCGAAGCGCTCGAGCTGCTCGCCCGCAAGGACTACGCCGCGATCAAGCGCCGCTACGGCTGCGACGACGCGCTGCTGCGCGAAGCGCTCGCCCTCATCGCTGCCCTCGACCCGCACCCCGGTAGCCGCATCGGCGGCGAGCCTCCCGCCTACGTCATCCCCGACGTGATCGTGCGCCGGCGCGACGGCCGCTGGCAGGCCGAACTCAACCCTGCCGTAGCCCCCCGGCTCACCCTCAACCAGCGCTACGCCCAGATCCTCGGCGAGCGGCGCGAGGGCACCGAAGCCCTGCGCGAGCGGCTCGCCGAAGCGAAGAACCTCATCCGTCAGCTCGAACAGCGCGGCCGCACCATCCTGCGCGTCGCCCAGGAAATCGTCGAGCGCCAGCAAGACTTCTTCGCACACGGCGAAGCGGCGATGAAGCCACTCACGCTGCGCACGCTCGCCGAAGCGCTTGGCCTGCACGAATCCACCATCTCCCGCGTCACGCAGGGAAAATACCTGCAATGTCCGCGCGGCGTCTTCGAATTCCGCCATTTCTTCGGCAGCGGCATCGCCGGAGAAGACGGCGAGATCGCCTCGGCCACCGCCATTCGGGCCAGGCTGCGCGAGCTGATCGAGCGCGAAGACCACAAGAAACCCCTGTCGGATGCCCGCCTCGCCGAGCTCCTTGCGGCCGAGGGCATCCCCATTGCCCGGCGAACCGTGGCAAAATACCGCGAGCAGCTGCAAATCCCGCCGGCAAACCGGCGCAAAGCCTTGTAATCACCACCACAGGAGTGTGCGATGAACCTCACCATCACCGGCCATCACGTCGAAGTCACCCCCGCGCTGCAAAGCTATGTCGAAGAAAAAGTGGAGCGCGTGCTGCGGCACTTCGACCACGCCACCTCGGCGCAGGTCATCCTGCGCGTCGAGCGCAACACCCACAAGGCCGAAGTCACCGTACACGTCAAGGGCAAGGACTTCTTCGCCGAAGCCACCGACCCGGCCGATCTCTACGCCGCCATCGACTTCATGGTCGACAAGCTCGACCGCCAGGTGCGCAAGCACAAGGAAATCGTCACCGACCACCACCAGCCGGCCGCTCCGGCCGCTCAAGGCGAGTGAGCGCCCGCGGGGCGGCCTTCGCGCCGCCCCGGCGCCATCGACCCGGCCATGAACCGCATCGCCTCCATTCTCGACGTCGAGCACATCGCCCTCGACCTCCCCGCCGCAAACAAAGCCCAGGCGCTGGAAGCCGCCGCCCGGCTCTTTGCGCGCGACGGGCTGGATCCGGCCAAAGTCCAAGCAGCGCTCGCCGAGCGCGAGCGGCTCGGCTCCACCGGCATCGGAGAGGGCGTAGCCATCCCCCACGGCCGCCTCAAGGGGCTGGCATCCCCCCGCAGCGCTTTCGTGCGGCTGACCGAACCCGTGGCCTTCGACGCCAGCGACGGCCGCCCCGTGCGGCTCATGTTCGTGCTCCTCGTGCCCGAGCAAGCCACCGAAGAGCACCTGCAGATTCTCTCCGAACTCGCCGAACGCTTCAGCGACCCGGACGTGCGCCAGGCACTCCTGAGCGCTCCCGACCCGGAATCCGCCCTGAATCTGCTGACCGGCGGCTGACCCCTGCGCGATGAGAGAGACCACGCTTCGCGCCGTCATCGAGGCGATCGCCCCCGAGCTTCATCTCCACCACCTTGCCGGCTCGCTCGAGCGCAAGCTCGCCGTGCTCGACGAGCGTCTGTGGCCGGCCGATCTCGTCGGTCATCTCAACCTCATCCACCCCGGCCGGGTGCAGATCGTCGGCGCCGCCGAAATGGCCTGGGCCCGCCGCCTGGGGCAGAAACGCATCGCGCATCACCTGAGCGAAATCTTCGCCGCCAAGCCCCCGGCGCTCATCGTCGCCGACGGCTGCACCCCCCCGCCCATCCTCGAAGCCCTGTGCCGCGCGCACGACGTGGCGCTCTTCACCACCGACCGTCCCTCGGCCGAAGTCATCGACCGCCTGCGCCACCACCTCTCGCGCGTGCTCGCCGAACGGGAGATGCGCCACGGCGTGCTCATGGACGTGCTCGGCCTTGGTGTCTTCATCACCGGGGACCCCGGCACCGGCAAATCGGAACTCGCGCTCGAACTCATCTCCCGCGGACACGGGCTGGTGGCCGACGACATGGTCGAATTCGCCCGCATCAGCCCCACCGTGCTCGAAGGCCGCTGTCCGCCGCTGCTGCAGAATTACCTCGAAGTGCGCGGCCTGGGCTTGCTCGACATCCGCACCATTTTCGGCGAAACCGCCCTGCGCCGGCGCATGCGGCTTCGCCTCATCGTCCACCTGCGCCGGCTGCTGCCGGGCGAACCCCCGCCGCCACGCCTGGAGATGGAGCAGGTCACCGAAGAGATCCTCGGCGTGCCCATCCCCAAGGCCACGCTGCCGGTGGCCGCCGGGCGCAATCTCGCCGTGCTGCTCGAAGCCGCCGTGCGCGCCACCATCCTGCGCCTGCGCGGCATCGACTCCACCCGCGAATTCATCGACCGCCACAACGCCCTGCTGGCACAGCAGAGCTCAACCGAAGCCGACCCTCATGCAAACCCCTGAATCCCCCTGCGACTATCTCGAACGCATCCTCACCGCCCAAGTCTACGACGTCGCCGTCGAAACCCCCCTCGATCCCGCGCCCATCCTCTCGCGGCGCATCGGCAACCGCGTGCTCATCAAGCGCGAGGATCTGCAGCCCGTCTTCAGCTTCAAGCTGCGCGGCGCCTACAACAAGATCGCCAAGCTCCCGCCGGAAGCGCTCGCGCGCGGCGTCATCTGCGCCTCGGCCGGCAACCACGCCCAGGGCGTGGCGCTCGCCGCCAAGAAGCTCGGCGCGCGCGCCATCATCGTCATGCCCACCACCACCCCCCTCATCAAGATCGAGGCGGTGCGCAGCCGCGGCGCCGAAGTCGTGCTCTACGGCGAATCCTTCTCGGATGCCTACGCCTACGCCCGCACCCTCGAAGAAGAAGAAGAGCTCGTCTTCATCCACCCCTTCGACGACCCCGACGTCATCGCCGGGCAGGGCACCATCGCCATGGAGCTCCTGCGCCAGCATCCCAAGCCGATCGACGCCGTCTTCTGCGCCGTGGGCGGCGGGGGGCTCATCGCCGGCATCGCCGTCTATCTCAAGCGCCTGCGCCCCGAGATCCGCATCATCGGCGTCGAAGCCGAAGGGTCGGACGCCATGACCCAGTCGCTCGCCCGGGGCGAACCGGTCGAGCTCGAACAGGTCGGGCTCTTTGCCGACGGCACCGCCGTCAAGCGCGTGGGCGACGAGACCTTCCGCCTGTGCCAGCGCCACGTCGACGACATGATCGTGGTGAGCAACGACGAGATCTGCGCCGCCATCAAGGACGTCTTCGAAGACACCCGCGCCATTCTGGAGCCGGCCGGCGCGCAGGCGCTCGCCGGACTCAAGGCCTACGCCCAGAAAGCGGGGCTCAAGGACAAGACGCTGGTGGCCATCGCCTCCGGGGCCAACATGAACTTCGAGCGCCTGCGCTTCGTGGCCGAACGCGCCGAAGTCGGCGAGCAGCGCGAAGCCGTGCTCGCCGTCACCATTCCCGAACGCCCCGGCGCCTTTCGCCGCTTCATCACGCTCCTGGGCAAGCGCAACGTCACCGAATTCAACTACCGCTATGCCGATCCCGAGGAAGCGCACATCTTCGTGGGCGTGGCCATCCATGACCGCCGCGAAGTCGACAAGCTCATCGCCCAGCTGCAAGCCGAAGGTCTGCCGGCGATCGATCTCACCGACGACGAACTCGCCAAGTCCCACATCCGCTACATGGTCGGCGGACGCGCCCCGCAGGTGCGCAACGAGCGGCTCTTGCGCTTCATCTTCCCCGAGCGGCCCGGGGCACTCGCCAATTTCCTCGCCCAACTGCGCTCGGACTGGAACATCAGCCTCTTCCACTACCGCAACCACGGCGCCGACTTCGGCCGCGTGCTCGTAGGCATGCAGGTCCCGCCGGAAGAAAACGAGGAATTCGCCCAGTTCCTCGCCAAACTCGGCTACGAATACGTCGAGGAAACCAACAACCCCGCCTATGCCCTCTTCCTCGCCGCCGGCTGAAACGCTCCCGCCTCGGTCACGATCCAGTCCATCGGCAGGTCGTGCACGCCGGGGTGGGTGTCGGGCAGACGCGTGCATTCATAGCCCACCCCGATCGCCGTCACCGGGCGCCCCGCTGCCCGGTAGGCCGCAAGCGTGCGGTCGTAGAACCCGCCCCCGTAGCCGATGCGATAGCCCGCTGCGTCGAACGCCACGAGCGGCACCAGCAACACCGTCGGCCACACGGCCTCCTCGCCCGCCGGTACCGGCAACCCGAAGACGTCGCGCGTCATGGGGGCGCCGGGCGACCAGGGCCGGAACACGAGCGGGACCGCTTTTTGCAACGCTGCCGGCAGAGCCAGCCCCATGCCACGCCGTGCCGTCCACGCCGCCAAGGGCGTGAGCACGTCCGGTTCCGCGCGCACCGCCCAGTACCCCCCGATCCACGGTTGCGCCGCGGGCAAGGTCGAAAGGATCTCCTTCACCCCTTGCCAGATCGCCGCATCCCAAGCCCGGCGCACCTCGGGCACGATCGCCTCCCGCCGCGCCAGGGCCCACTGCCGCATCTGCGCCCGATCCATCCCCCCTCCTCCGATGCCCGATACACAATGGGTTACAATAAACGAAACGGCCTTTCTCCGCCAACTGCCCGATCCGCCATGCCCCTCCGGCTTCCCCTGTTGCGTACCGTCCTGCTCGCCTGCGCCCTGCTGCCGGCGACGCCCACCGTGTCCGCCGCCGACGCCCACCGGGCGAAACCCGCCGCCAAGGCCGTGCAAGCCAAGGCCGGCAAGCCCGTTGCCAAGCCTGCGGCCGCGCGCAGCATCGACGCGCTCGATCGCGCCCGCGAAGCCTATGCGCGCGGCGATCTCGCCACCCTGCAGATGCTGTTGCCCCAAGTGGCCGACCAGCCGCTGGGCGACTACGTGCTGCTGTGGTCTCTCACCCAGCGCCTCGGCCGCTCCACCGAGACGGTGCTGCCGCAGGAGATCGACGCCTTCCTCGCGCGCCACGGCGATGACGCCCTGGGCGAGCGCCTGCGCCGCGAGCTGCTGCGCGCCGCCGTGCGCGACGGACGCTGGAGCGAGGCGCTGCGCCACTATCGCGCCCTCGCCAAGCCCGACCGCGACGCCCAATGCTGGGGAACGCTCGCCTGGATCCAGGATCGACCCCAATCCGGCGTGCCCACCAACGACGTGCTGCGCCTGCTGGTCTCCACCCCCCGCCCCGGCACCGAATGCCTGCCGCTCTTCGCCACGGCCGCCTTCCAGGGCCGGCTCGACCGGCAGACCCTACGCCAGCGTCTCTACGCTTCGCTCGCCCAGAGCGGCCTTGGTGCGGCGCAAGACTGGCGCGAACTCGCCGGCATGAGCGACGACGAATGGCGCGACGTCGAGCTCGCCACCCGCACCCCGGCTGCCGCCCTCGCCCAGCCCGCTGCCTCGCCCGCAGCGCTCGCCGCCGCCCTCATCGCCCTGGAAAAAGAAGACCCCGAAACCGCGCACGAACGGCTCACCGCCCTGGGCGATCGCCTCGAACCCGAAGCGCGCGACATCGTGCGCTGGTCGCTCGTGCTCTACGCCGCCAAGCGACGCCTGCCGCAGGCCAACGCCTGGGCCGACGAGATCACCCTCTCGCCGCTCTGGATCGAACCGGCGCGCTGGGCCGTGCGCGCGGCGCTCGCCGCCCAGGACTGGGTCAAGGTCTGGCAACGCATCGAGGCGCTCCCGCCCGGCGAGCGCGAACGCAACGAATGGCGCTACTGGCAAGGCTACGCGCTCAAGCAGCTCGGCAAGGACGAACTCGCCGAAGCCATCTTCCGCAAGCTCGAGCGCGGCGATGACTACTACGCCATGCTCGCCGCCCGCGCCCTCGGCCATCCCTGGCGCCTGCCGCCCCAATCCCCGCCGCCGTCGCAGCGCGAGGTGCTCGCCATCGAACGCCACCCCGTGCTGGTACGCATCCTCGCCTTGGCCGAGCGCAACTGGCTCACCGAAGCCAACCGCGAGATCGACGCCTGGAGCCGCAAACTCCCCGCTGCCCAGATGCGCGCCGCGGCGCTCGCCCTCTCGGATGCCGGTCATCTCGATCTGGCCATCCGGCTCGCCGAAGGGACCGACGACGACGGCTTCCTCGTCGCCCGCTACCCGCTCGCCTACCGCGAGCTCGTCGAACGCTACGCCGCCGAGCAGAATATCGATCCCGCCTGGGTCTGGGGCCTGATGCGCCAGGAAAGCCGCTTTCGCGCCGACGCCCGTTCGAGCAGCGGCGCGCTCGGCCTCATGCAGATCATGCCGGCCACCGGCAAGTGGCTCGCCGGCAAACTCGGCATCCCGCGCTTCGACGTCGCCCGCCTGCGCGACCCCGACACCAACGTGATGCTCGGCGTCACCTACATGCGCATGGTCACCGAACAGCTCGACGGCCATCCCGTGCTCGCCACCGGCGCCTACAACGCCGGCCCCGGCCGCATGGGACGGCTGCGGCCGCAGCAGGCGCTCGAGACCGAGATCTACATCGAAAACCTGCCGATCGACGAGACGCGCGACTACATCAAGAAAGTGCTCGCTAACACCGTCGTCTATTCGGCTATCCTGAACGGGGGTAGAGGCAAGGACATCACCGAATTCCTCCTGCCCCTGCCCGGACTGGGCAACGCCGCCGGCGCGCCGGCGCCGGTGCTGGACAACGGATGAACTTCGATGAGGGAGAAACGACCATGACCACCGCGACCGAACGCACCGCCCTCGTCCTCGGCGGCACCGGATTCGTCGGCAGCCACCTGCTCGACCGGCTCGTCGCCGAAGGCTGGCGCGTCGTCGTGCCCACGCGCCGCCTGCAGAATGCGCGCGATCTCAAGCTGCTGCCCACGGTCGAAATCGTCGTAGCCGACGTGCACGACCCGAAGACGCTCGAGCGCCTGTGCGCCGGCAAGTGCCTGGTGGTCAACCTCGTCGGCACCCTGCACTCGCGCCCCGGCACCCCCTACGGCCCCGAGTTTGCCCGCGTCCACGTCGAACTGCCACAAAAACTCGCCGAAGCCTGCCAGGCACAGGACGTGCACCGCCTCATCCACCTGAGCGCCCTTGGCGCCGCGCCCGACGCCCCCTCGCAATACCTGCGCTCCAAGGCGGACGGCGAAGCGCGCATCCGCGCCGCCGGCGACGGGCTCGACTGGACCCTCCTGCGCCCCTCGGCCATCTTCGGCCCCGGCGACTCCTTCCTCAACCGCTTCGCCGCCCTCGCCCGGCTCTTCCCCATCCTGCCCATCGGCGCAGCGCAGGCCAAGCTGCAGCCGGTCTATGTGGGCGACGTCGTCGAGGTCATCCTGCGCGCCGCCGCCACCGCCAAGGCCGCGGGACAAACCTACGAGCTCGCCGGCCCCACCGTCTATACGCTCGCCGAGATCGTCGCCTACGCCGCGCGCACGAGCGGCCATCCGCGCCGCGTGGCGGCGCTCCCGCCGCGGCTCGCCCGGATGCAGGCGTGGCTGCTCGAACACCTCCTGCCCAACCCGCCGCTCACGCGCGACATGCTCGATTCGCTCTCGATCGACAGCGTGGCCCACGGTGAGCCGCTGCCCTTCGGGCTCGAACCCACGCCGATGGAAGCGATCGCGCCGGCCTATCTCGCCAACGATACCTTCCGCAGCCGCTACGTCCTCTGGCGCATGCGCGCCCGGCACGGATGAAGATCTACTGCGTCGGCGGAGCCGTGCGCGACGAACTCCTCGGACGGCCGGTGAGCGACCGCGACTGGGTCGTGGTCGGCGCCACGCCCGAAGAGATGCTCGAGCGCGGCTTCCTGCCCGTGGGCAAGGATTTCCCCGTCTTCCTGCACCCCCAGACGAAAGAGGAATACGCGCTTGCGCGCACCGAGCGCAAGACCGGGCGTGGCTATCACGGCTTCGCCTTTCACGCCAGCCCCGAAGTCACCCTCGAAGAAGACCTCGCGCGGCGCGACCTCACCATCAACGCCATGGCCCGCGACGAAACGGGCCGCCTCATCGACCCCTACGGCGGGCTCGAAGACCTGCGCCGCAAAGTGCTGCGCCACGTCAGCCCGGCGTTTGCCGAAGACCCCGTGCGCATCCTGCGCGTGGCGCGCTTCAGCGCCCGCTTGCCCGACTTCACCCTGGCCCCCGAGACGCTCGCGCTGATGCGGCGCATGGTGGAAGAGGGCGAAGTCGATCACCTCGTACCCGAACGGGTCTGGCAGGAACTCGCCCGCGGCCTCATGGAGCCGCGGCCCGATCGCATGATCGAGGTGCTGCGCGCATGCGGCGCGCTCGCGCGTCTGCTGCCCGAAATCGACACCCTCTTCGGCATCCCCCAGCCGCCAAACCACCACCCCGAGATCGACACCGGCGTGCACGTGCTCGCTGCCCTGCGCGTGGCGGCCGAACGGGCCCTGCCGCTCCCCACCCGCTTCGCCGTGCTGCTGCACGACGTGGGCAAAGGGCGCACGCCGCCAGAACTCTGGCCGCACCATTACGGACACGAAGCCCGCGGCGCGGCGCTCATCCCTTCGATCTGTGCCCGGCTGCGCACGCCCGTCGAGTGCCGCGAACTCGCCGTGCTCACCGCGCGCGAGCACGGACTCATTCACCGCGGCCCGCGCCTTCGCCCCGCCACCCGCGTGCGCGTACTCGAGCGCTGCGACGCCCTGCGCCGCCCCGAGCGTTTCCTACAACTGCTAGATGCCTGCGCCTGCGACGCCCTCGGCCGCCCCGGACTGCACGTAGACTACGCACCGGTCGCCACCCTGTGGCGTGACACGCTGGAGGCGGCCCGCAGCGTCGACGCCGGCGCCATCGCCCGCACCTGCGCCGAACGCAGCCAGATTCCGGCGCGGCTGCACGAAGCGCGCGTGGCCGCGGTCAAGGCGCGCGAACGACGCAAGGAAAACGGCCCCGTCGCCTTATCTTCGCCCACCGCGAAGGACGCCTGACCCCGTAGTATCATGAACGGCTTACCTCGGTACACCGACGCCGGGGAAACCCCAAAGCCCTCTCTACCGAGCCCCAGATGACCGACTGCCTCGAACTGCTGCACGAAGCCCCTGCCCGGGCGCTCGATGTCCCGCCGCTCCTCTTCATCCACGGCGCCTACGTCGGCGCCTGGTGCTGGCAGGAGCACTTCCTGCCCTGGTTCGCCGCCCAAGGGTTCGACGCCTGGGCGCTGTCGCTGCGCGGCCACGGCGGCTCACGCACCAGCCGCCCGCGCGACACGCTCTCCATCGACGACTACGTCGACGACGTGCTGCGCGCCCAGGAACGCCTGCCGGCCGAGCCCATCCTCATCGGCCACTCCATGGGCGGATTCGTCGCCCAGAAAGCGCTTGAGCGCCACCCTTTTCCGGCGATCGTGCTGCTGTGTTCGGTACCGCCCACCGGGCTTGCCGGGTCGCTCCTGCACATGCTGCTGAGCTCGCCCTTGGCGCTGCTCGAGATGAACCTCTTCATGACCGGCAAGCGCAAACCGCACCGCAGCCTGGTCGAGGCACTCTTCCACCATCTGCCGCCCGAAGCGGATCTCGCCCGCTACCTGGCCGCGAGCGGCCCCGAATCGCTGCGCGCCATCTGGGACATGATGGGGTTTTCGCGCATCGATCGAACCAGACAGCACCCCGCACCGGTCCATGTCTTCGGCGCCGAACACGACAAAATCATCCCGCCCGACCAGGTGGAGACCACGGCGCGTTTCTACGGCACCACCGCCCGCATCCTTCCCGAGTTTGGCCACACCCTCATGCTCGAACCAGGCTGGGAGCGCGCCGCGCAGGCCATCGCCCAAGTGCTGCAGCCGGCAGCGCAAGCCGCCTGAACGCGCTCATTCCCAAGGAGGCAGCTCGATCCCCCGCCCCAGCGCGATCACCTTGAAGAGCTCCCCCATCTCGTGCGGCATGATGAGCCGCTGCAGGGCGCGCGCCGCCTTGAGGTACGCGAGGCTCCCCGGCTCGGCGCGTTCCTCCAGCCGCTGCAGGATGCCGTTGGCCAGCAAAAACCCCGCCTGATTCATGAAGGCCAGCGTCTCCAGCCCCTCGGCCTCGGCCGCCTCGGCCACGGCAGTAAAATCGACGAAACTGGTGATGTCCATCGCTCCCGGCAGCCACAGCGGATCCTCCACCACCCGGTGGCGAAAATAGCACTGCAGCGTGCCGCGCCAGCGCCACGGCACGTAATACGTCTCCCGCGGATAACCGTAGTCGATCAAGAGCAGCATGCCCGCCTGCAGGGCACGGGCGAGCGTCCCCACCCAGGCGCGCGCCACCGGATGGATTTCCGTCACGTACTCCTGCCCCTCCAGCCGGGGCAATTCGATCCCCTCCAGCCCGGCGAGCGCCGCCGGCGTCGGCGGACGATCCTCCCAGGCGAGCGCCCCGTCGCGCACCGTCACGCCGCGCTCGAACACCTCCCCTTCGGCCGTGCCCACCAGATGCACCGGCAGCACGTCGAGCACTTCGTTGGCGAGCAGCACCCCGCAGAAAGACTGGGGCACGGCATCGAGCCAGACCACGCGCTCGGCGAGCTCCCCCGCCTGCGCCGCGATCGTCTCCTGCTGGCGCGCACGCAGCGACCCCGATACCTCCAGGATGGCGTAACGCTCGGGCAGCGTCCCGAGCTCGGCGAGCCGGCGCAGCACGTCGGCTGCGAGCAAACCCGTGCCCGCCCCGGCTTCGAGCACGATCCCCCCCGTCTGCCGCAGCACCGGTGCGATCGCCTCGGCGAGCGTCGCCCCGAAGAGCGGCGTGATCTCCGGCGCGGTGATGAAATCTCCCGCCGGGCCGAACTTCGTCGCTCCGCCGCTGTAATAGCCCAGATCCGGCTCGTAGAGCGCCCAGCGCATGTAATCGGCGAACGGCACCCAGCCGCCGGCCTCCCCGATGCGCGCCGCGATGCGCGCGCGCAAGACTTCGCTCGCCGCCATCACTTCCGGCTCCGGCGCCGGCAATCCCCTCGTCGTCCGCTCCCGTTCGAACACTCGAGCCCCCCGTTTCACGCTACCATTGTCTGGTTTCTGCCCGCTGGACGAAGCCATGACCTCCTCGCCCCCCGAGCATCGCCCCGTCGTCCTCATCACCGGCGCCGCCCGGCGCATCGGTGCAGCCATCGCCCGCCATCTGCACGCACACGGCTGGAACGTCGCGCTGCATTATCGCACCTCGGCGACGGCCGCCGAGCAGCTCGCCGCTGAGCTCAACGCCGAGCACTCCGCCAGCGCCGCCGCCTTCGCCGCCGAGCTCGCCGCCCCCTCGTGTGCCCCCGCGCTCGTCGCCGCCGTGCTCGACCGCTTCGGCCGGCTCGACGCGCTGGTCAACAACGCCTCCAGCTTCTACCCCACGCCGCTTCCCGAGGTCACCCCCGGGCAGTGGGAAGATCTGCTCGGCGCCAACGCCCGCGCCCCCTTCTTCCTCACCCAGGCGGCTGCGCCCGAGCTCGCGCGCCGGCGCGGCGCGGTCGTCAATGTCGTCGACATCCACGCCGAGCGGCCGCTACCGCGCTACCCCGTCTACACCGCCGCCAAGGCGGCGCTCGCCGGACTCACCCGGGCGCTCGCCGTCGAACTCGCCCCGGCGGTGCGCGTCAATGGCATCGCCCCCGGCGCCATCCTGTGGCCGGAAGACGATCAATACCCGCCCGCCGAGCGCGAGCGCATCCTTGCCCAGATCCCGCTGCAGCGCCTGGGCGAACCCGGCGACATCGCCCGCGCCGTGCGCTTCCTCCTGGAAGACGCCCCCTACGTCACCGGCCAGATCCTCGCCGTCGATGGCGGGCGCAGCCTCGCCCTCTAGGGGACGCTGAAGAAATGAGCGAGCGGGATGAAACGCAAGGCGGAAGGTAGCGCAGCGACCGAGACATATCGAGTAGATAGGCGAGGGATCGAGCACCGCGCAACGCAGCAATTCGCCCGCGCAGCGAATCATTCAGCGTTTCCCTGACGCGGACGGACTATACTGAACTCTATCCGACTTCGTCGCCTTGCTGCTCGCCGAACCCGACGCCCGCGAACTCGCCCGTGGATACGGCCCGGAGCGTTTCGGCGTATGATTTCGTACCATAACGACCACCTTGGGAGCACCCAATGAAACGTCTCGTCCCGGCACTGATCGCCGCCTGCCTGAGCCTGCCCGTCCTCGCCCAGGACAAGAATTCGATGACCGCCTTCTACGGCCAAGACGGGGACATCGACCGCTATGGCCTCTCCTACCGCTTCAAGCCCTTCTGGGGCGACGTCTGGGGCGGCTGGCAGGCCACCCTCTCGCCCGAAGTCGAAGCCTCCTACCTCGAGTACGACGGCAACCATCCAGGCAATGACGATGCCGGCGAGCTCGGCGCGCTCCTGCGCTTCCGCCTCGAACGCGGCATGGGCGCCGTGCGCCCCTACCTCGACCTCGGCCTCGGCGGTGCCGGCTTCACCGACACCCATCTCGGCGACAAGGACCTGGGCAGCGCCTTCCAGTTTACCGAGCACGTCGGCTTCGGCCTGTCGATCGACCAGACCTGGTCCATCGGCTACCGCTACACGCACTACTCCAACGCCAACATCGCCGACGACAACGACGGGCTCGACCTGCACAACGTCGTGCTCGAAGTGAAATTCTGACGATGAGTTACTTCCGCCGCCATGTCTTCTTCTGCTGCAACCAGCGCCCGGCGGGCGAAGCCTGCTGCGAAAACCACGGCGCGAGCGCCCTGCTCGCGCATGCCAAGGCCCGCATCGAGGCGCTGGGCTTGAAGGGCAAAGGGGCAGTACGCATCAACAAGGCCGGCTGCCTCGGACGCTGCGACGAAGGGCCGGTGCTGGTCGTCTACCCCGAAGGCGTGTGGTACACCTACCTCGACGAGGCCGACATCGACGAGATCATCGACGAGCATCTCGTCGGTGGCCGCCCCGTCGAGCGCTTGCGACTGCCCGATTGACCATGACCCGCATCCGCATCGAGACCCTGCTCGTCCCCGGCCCGGCCGGCACGATCGAAGTCCTCGCCGACCTGCCCGCCGCGCCACGCGGCGTGGCGCTCGTCTGCCACCCCCACCCGCTCTTCGGCGGAGCCAACACCAACAAGGTCACCTACACCCTCGCGCGCGCCTACGCCGAACTCGGCTACGCCGCACTGCGGCCCAACTTTCGCGGCGTCGGGCAAAGCGCCGGCCGGCACGACCACGGCGAAGGCGAAACGGAAGACATGCTGGCGCTGCTGGCTTGGGCGCGCGGGCGTTGGGGCGAGGGCGAACTTGCGCTCGCGGGCTTTTCTTTCGGTGCCTACGTGCAGACCCGCGTCGTCGGCCGGCTCCCCGGCCCGCCGCGCCACCTCACCCTCGTGGGTCTGCCGCATGGCCTCGCGCTCGGCAGCGGCAAGCAATACGACACTCCTCTACTTCCCGAGACGCTGCCGGCACTGCTGATCCACGGCGAGCACGACGACATCGCCCCGCTCGCGCGCGTCTTCGACTGGGCCCGTCCCCAGACGCGGCCCGTCGTCGTCATCCCCGGGGCGGACCACTTCTTTCACGGCAAACTCGCCCTCATCAAGACGCTGGTGCAGCGCGACCACGCCGCCGGCCGATGAGCGACGCGGACGGGCGCTGCCTCCCTGGCGCCCCCGTCCTTCCCTCGCGGCTCACATGCTGCGCCGGTACTGCCCGCCCACCTCGTAGAGCGCCTGCGACAGCTGCCCCAGCGAGCAGTAGCGCACCGCGTCCATCAGCACCTCGAAGACGTTGCCGCCGGCCATGGCCGTTTCCTTGACCTTGGCGAGCCACTTCGGCGCCTCCTCGCGGTTGCGTTCGTGGAATTCCCGCAGGCGGCGCAGCTGGCTTTGCTTCTCTTCCTCGGTCGAGCGCGCGAGCTCGAGCTTCTCGGGGATGACGTCGCCCTTCGGATTGCGGAAGGTATTCACCCCGATGATGGGCAGGCTCCCGTCGTGCTTCTTCTGCTCGTAATAGAGCGATTCTTCCTGGATCTTGCTGCGCTGATAGCCCGTCTCCATCGCCCCGAGCACCCCGCCGCGTTCGGCCAGACGCTCGAACTCGCGCAACACCTCCTCTTCCACGAGGTCGGTGAGCTCCTCGATGATGAAGCTGCCCTGGTTCGGGTTCTCGTTCTTCGCCAGACCCCACTCGCGGTTGATGATGAGCTGGATCGCCATCGCCCGGCGCACCGACTCCTCCGTGGGCGTGGTGATCGCCTCGTCGTAGGCGTTGGTATGCAGGCTGTTGCAGTTGTCGTAGATGGCGACGAGCGCCTGCAAGGTGGTGCGGATGTCGTTGAAATCCATCTCCTGCGCGTGCAGCGAGCGCCCCGAAGTCTGGATGTGGTACTTCAGCTTCTGGCTGCGCTCGTTGGCCCCGTAGCGATGCTTCATGGCGATCGCCCAGATGCGCCGCGCCACGCGCCCGATCACGCCGTACTCCGGATCCATGCCGTTGCTGAAGAAGAAGGAAAGGTTGGGCGCGAAGTCGTCGATGTGCATGCCGCGCGCCAGATACGACTCGACGTAGGTAAAGCCGTTGGCGAGCGTGAAGGCGAGCTGGGTGATCGGGTTGGCGCCGGCCTCGGCGATGTGATAACCCGAGATCGACACCGAATAGAAGTTGCGCACGTCGTGATGGACGAAGTATTCCTGGATGTCGCCCATCAGCTTCAGGGCGAACTCCGTGGAGAAGATGCACGTGTTCTGGCCCTGATCCTCCTTGAGGATGTCGGCCTGCACCGTGCCGCGCACCGTGGAGAGCACCCACTCCTTGATCTTCTCGGCCTCCTCCTCGGTGGGTTCGCGCCCGTTCTGCTCGCGGAACTTGTCGAGCTGCTGGTCGATGGCGGTGTTGAAGAACATCGCCAGGATCATCGGCGCGGGCCCGTTGATGGTCATCGACACCGACGTGTTCGGCGCGCACAGATCGAATCCCGAGTAGAGCACCTTCATGTCGTCGAGCGTGGCCACCGACACGCCCGAGTTGCCGATCTTGCCGTAGATGTCGGGACGCTCGTCCGGATCGCAGCCGTAGAGGGTGACCGAATCGAAGGCGGTGGAGAGCCGCGCCGCCGGCATCCCTTCGGTGAGCTTGCGGAAACGCCGGTTGGTGCGGAAAGGATCCCCCTCGCCGGCGAACATGCGGGTCGGATCCTCGTTCTCGCGCTTGAAGGCGAAGACCCCGGCCGTGTAAGGGAAAGAGCCGGGCACGTTCTCCTTCATGAGAAACTTGAGCACCTCGCCCTCGTCCTCGAATGCGGGCAGCGCCACCTTGCGGATCTTGTTGCCCGAGAGCGACTCGTGATAGAGCTTGGTGCGGATCTCCTTGTCGCGGATCTTCACCACGTACTCGTCCTGGGCGTAGAGCTCCCGCAAGGTCGGCCACTGTTCGAGCAGCTTCTTGGCGTGCGGCGTGAGTTCCCCGTCCTTCCAGGCGATGAGCTCGTCGAAATGCTCGGCCGGCTTGCCGCAGCGCTCGAAGAGCGCCTTGGCGATGCGCAGGGACTGACGCTCGCGCGCGATCCTGGCCTGCGCCTGCACCTGGCGATGGTAGTCGCGCACCGTCTGGGCGATCTCGGCCAGATAACGGGTACGCTCGGCCGGGATGATGGCCCGCCCCTTGCTGGATGCGCGCACCAACACCAACGGCAGTTTGCCCGGAATCTTCGCATCCAGTCCCTGCGCCACCAGCCGCGGCAGCATGGCCTGGTAGAGGGCGGTCACGCCGTCGTCGGCGAAGCGCGAGGCCATGGTACCGAAGACGGGCATCTCTTCCGGCGCCAGATGGAAGAGCTCGCGGTTGCGCTGATACTGCTTGCGCACGTCGCGCAGCGCATCCTCCGCCCCCTTGCGGTCGAACTTGTTGATCGCCACGAAATCGGCGAAATCGAGCATGTCGATCTTCTCGAGCTGGCTCGCGGCGCCGAACTCCGGCGTCATCACGTAGAGCGAGGTGTCCACGTAAGGCACGATGGCCGCATCCCCCTGGCCGATGCCGGAAGTCTCGACGATGACGAAATCGTAGCCGGTGAGCTTGCAGGCGGCGATCACTTCCCTGAGCGAGCGCGACACCTCGCTGCCCGTGTCGCGCGTGGCGAGCGAGCGCATGTAGATGTTCTCGTGCTCGATCGAATTCATGCGGATGCGATCGCCCAGCAGCGCCCCGCCGGTGCGCTTGCGCGAGGGGTCGATGGAGATGACGGCGATTTTCAGCCGGTCCTCCTGGTCCAGCCGGAAGCGGCGCACCAGCTCGTCGGTGAGTGAGCTCTTGCCCGCCCCGCCGGTGCCGGTGATGCCGAGCGTGGGCACGCGCAGCGAAGCGGCCGCCTCCAGTAGCCCCCGGCGGATGGAGGCGGGATAGGCGTCGTTCTCCAGCGCCGTGATCACGCGCGCGAGCGTGCGCCAGTCGCCCTGCCCCAGCCGCTCGAGGATCTCCTCGAGCGTGGCCGGCGCCTCGTGGCTGAGATCGAAGTCGGCGCGCTGCACCACGTCGTTGATCATGCCCTGCAGCCCAAAGCGGGCGCCGTCCTCGGGCGAATAGATGCGCTCCACCCCGTAGGCCTCGAGCTCGCGGATCTCGGGCGGCACGATCACCCCGCCCCCGCCGCCGAACACCTTGATCTTCTCGCCGCCGTTCGCCCGCAGCAGATCGACCATGTACTTGAAGAACTCGACGTGCCCGCCCTGGTAGCTCGTCACGGCGATCCCCTGCACGTCCTCCTGCAGCGCCGCGCGCACGATCTCGCCCGCCGAGCGGTTGTGCCCCAGGTGGATCACCTCGCAGCCGGTCGCTTGCAGGATGCGGCGCATGATGTTGATCGAGGCGTCGTGCCCGTCGAAGAGCGCCGCCGCGGTGACGAAGCGCACCTTGTTCTTCGGCTTGTACGGGGCGATTTTGTGCTGGACGTGCGGATCGCTCATGAAAGTCCCTCCTCGTGCGATGCGGTTTTTTCAAACGGAAATGTAGCGCGAAGATGACGTTGACGTCAACGTCAACCGAGAGGCGGGTACGAGTTCCCGCCGCCGTCACAAAAGAAAAGGGGCCGAAGCCCCTTTCCCCGATGGAATGGAAAAACGACCGGTCGGCGTCAGAAGGAATGGGACATGCCGACGAAGAAGAGGTCGGTGTCGTCCACCTTGCCCGTCCCAGAATGACCATTGAAGGAGGAATCGGTCTGCCCCAGGTTGAAGGCGTCGTTCCAGGTGAGATCGTCGTAGTCGATCTTGTTGTAGCCGAGATACCCGGTGGTGCGCTTGGAGAACGCATGGGTATAGGCCACAGTGAAGGACTTGGGCTTCACGTCGCGCGACAGGACATTGTCCACCTTGTCGAGATCGGCCTGCCCGTAGGAGAAGTGGATGTTGCCCACGCCCACCGGCACGATCACGCCCACCTGCCACAGATCGACGTCGAAACCGTTCACCCCCATCACGTCGCGGCCCTGCTGGTAGGAGCCGGCGAGCGTAGCCATGCCAAAGTTGTAGGAGGCGCCCAGGAACCATTCTTTCTGGGTATCATCCCCTTTGGCGTACTTATCGGAGACGTTCTGCCCGCTGTACTTGATGCCGTGGTAGATGGCGCCGACTTTCAGCGGGCCGTTGTCGTAGCGCAGGGCCAGGCCATATTTGTCGTCGTCGTCGTAATCGACGCGCTTGCCGTTGGGGCTGAGAAGATTTTTCCCCGAGTCGCTTTCGCGGTTACCCGCCGAATAAATGGCGCTCAAGGAAACGGACTGAAAGACCCCGTCGTAGGCCACGGCGTTGTTCCAGCGCGCCGGCGAGTTCGGGGTGATGGTCAGATTGCCCAGCAGCGACAGCCAGCTCTGTGGGCTGGGCGTCGCCGAGAGCAACGCGTCGTAGGCATAGATGAAATAGCCCGGCGCGTATTGACGGCCCAACGCGACCTGACCGAACGAACCTTTCAGACCCACGTAGGCCTGGCGGGTAAACGTCTGGCTGCCGCCGTTGTATGCATCGTCGGCGCCGGACATGCAGCAGGATTTGCCGTTGTCGATATTGAAGCCTTGCTCGAGCACGAACACGGCCTTCAGGCCGCTGCCGAGGGCTTCCTCGCCGCGAAAACCGACGCGGCTGCCGTTGAGGCCGCCGTCGTCCACGCCGGAGGTATCATCCCCCATCCACTGACCGTACTTCAGGAAGGCATCGGCCACGCCGTAGAGCTGGATGGAGGAGGATTGTTGCGCCCAGAGCGGGGCGGAGGCAAGGCTCGCAACCGCCAGCGCGATCAGCTTTTTTTGCACTTTTTTCATGGAATTCTCCTTGCATTCGATCGGGAAAAACGCCGCGGAACTCCTCTCCGTCGAACGTTCGTCTTCTACACGGACGAAGTGGACGGATTATCGCGAGCCCGGCGAAGCAAAGCAAGGAGAGCCCCAGGAATGCGCTCCATGCCCGGCCAACGTTCTGTTGCATCGGCGCAACGGCCGCGAACGCAGGAGCAGGAGGAGACAAAAAAGGGAAGAGGACAAGCCCCTTCCCTTTCTTCAAGAACGACTATCCCTCAACCAAGCTCATCAGAACTTGTGGTTGATACCGACGTAGAAGAGGTCGGTGTCGTCCACTTTTTCCGTGCCAGCATGGCCGTTGAGATTGTTACCGAGAACCCCGGCCTCGCTCCACAGCAGGTCGTCGTAGTCGACCTTGGTGTAGCCGACGTAGCCGGTGGTGCGCTTGGAGAGCGCATGGGTGTAGGCAACGGTGAAGGACTTGGGCTTGACATCATCCTGCAGCAAGTCGGCTTTGTCGACATCGCCTTGAGCATAGGCGACGTGAATGTTGCCCGCGCCGACAGGAACGATCACGCCCACCTGCCAGAGATCGATGTCGAGGCCGTTCCAACCCAGGACGTCGCGGCCTTGCTGATAGGAGCCGGCGAGCGTAGCCATGCCGAAGTTGTAGGAGGCGCCGATCAACCATTCTTTCTGGGTTTCGTCGGCCTTCACACCAGCGATCTTATTGGAACCGCTGAATTTAATCCCTTGATAGATACCGCCGATCTTCAACGGGCCGTTGTCGTACTTCAGCGAGACACCGTACTTGTCGTCATCATTGTTGTCATCACCATTCTTGACATCGGTCTCCCGGTTACCCGCCGAATAAATACCGGAGAGACTCACCGACTGGAAGGTGCCGTTGTAGGTAACCGAGTTGTTCCAGCGCGCAGCCGAGTTCGGGGTGATGGTGAGCCGGGTGAAGTTGGACAGCAGGCTCATCGGGCTGACGTAGGCATTGAGCAGAGCGTCGTACTCGCCGGTGAAGTAGCCCGGGGCGTATTGACGACCCAGGGCGACCTGGCCGAAGTTGCCTTTCAGGCCGACGTAGGCCTGGCGGGTGAAGACGTCGTCCCCTCCCTGAGCCGAGTCCGCGCCGGAGATGGCGGTGGATTGACCATTGTCGATGTTGAACCCCTGCTCCAGCAGGAACACGGCCTTGAGCCCGCTGCCGAGGTCTTCCTCGCCGCGGAAGCCGATGCGGCTGCCTGCCAGACCGCCGGAGTCGACGCCCATCGCGTCGTCACCCATGAAGTCGCCGTACTTCATGTAGGCGTCGGCGACACCGTAGATCTGGATGTTCGACTGCGCGAACACCGGCGCGGAGACGAGGCCCGCCACCGCCAGTGCGATCAGTTTCTTTTGCATTGTGTTTCTCCTCTCTTGCAAGAAGGAATCCCGTTTCGGGCGGACGAGCCGCAATGATTCCGCCCACCGAAAAGCATCACCATGTCGGCGAAGCTTGAGATGCATTGTTGCGCAGGGGGACGAACCTTGACAAGCGCTACCGCCACGAAGAGGCCAACCTTGCCTCACTCATGTTGCGTTGATGCAACATCAGGGAACCCTCCCTCCGCTTGGCACTCTCATGCCACGAGTGCTAAATTGCATGGGTGCAAAAACGAACGGAGGAGCAGGATGACGACGAGTGCGGTCGTACCGCTGGGATACGCGGCAGGGCTTCCGGGCCCCGTCTCCAGTCTGGAGCAGTACGTGCGGGCGGTGCGCAGCATCCCGCCGCTCTCCGCCGAGGAGGAAAAGGAGCTCGCCCGGCGCTGGCGCCTGGAGCGCGACCTGGAGGCGGCGCGGCGCCTGGTGCTGGCGCACCTGCGCTACGTGGTGGCGATCGCGCGGCAGTATTTCGGCTATGGGCTGCCGGAAGCCGACCTCATCCAGGAAGGCAACGTGGGGCTGATGAAGGCGGTGCGCCGTTTCGACGAGACGCGCGGCGTGCGGCTCGTCACCTTCGCGGTGCACTGGATCAAGGCCGAGATCCATGAATTCATCGTGCGCAACTGGCGCCTGGTGAAGATCGCCACCACCAAGGCGCAGCGCAAGCTCTTCTTCAACCTGCGCCGCCTCAAAGGTTCGAGGAACGCGCTGCAGCCGGCCGAGGCGAGGGCGATCGCCGAGGAGCTGGGGGTGAAGCCCGAGGAGGTGCTGGAGATGGAGGCGCGCTTTGCCGGGGCGGAGGTGCCGCTGGAGGCGCCCACGGTGGAGGGCGAGGAAGATGCGCTCCCCGCGCCGATCGCCTATCTGCCCGATCCCGGCGCCACGCCCGAGGAGGCGGTGCTGGAAGCGGAGGCGCACTGGCTCGCCGACGAGGGGCTGCGCACGGCGCTCTCCCGGCTCGATGCGCGCAGCGCCGACATCGTGCGCCGGCGCTGGTTGGCCGAGGAGCCGGAGACGCTGCAGGCGCTGGCAGCGGAGTATGGCGTCTCGGCCGAGCGCATCCGCCAGATCGAGGCGGCGGCGCTGAAGAAACTGCGCGCGTGGCTTGCGCAGGGCATGAACGCCGGAGTGCCTGCCCATGCCTGAGGCCGTGCCCAACGTGCTCTCGATTGCCGGCATCGACCCTTCCGGCGGAGCCGGCCTCTACGCCGATCTCAAGACCTTCGCCGCGCTGCGCACCTACGGCTGCGGCGTGGTGGCGGCGCTCACGGCGCAGAATACCCAGGGCGTACGCGCGGTGCACGTGCCGCCGGCGGACTTCCTGCGCGCGCAGCTCGACACCCTCTTCGCCGACGTGGCGATCGCCGCCACCAAGACGGGGATGCTCGCCAGCGCCGCGGTGATCGAGACGACGGCCGAGCGGCTCGCCCACTGGCGGGCGCAGGGGCAAAGCCCCATCGTGGTGGTCGACCCCGTGATGGTGGCGAAGAGCGGGGATGCCCTGCTCGACCGCCAGGCGGTGGGCGCGCTCGTGGAGGCGCTGCTGCCGCTCGCTACCGTGATCACGCCCAACCTGCCGGAGGCGGCGGTGCTGCTGGGGCGCACGGCGCCGGAGAGCCGGCGCGAGATGATCCGCGCGGCCGAGGCGCTGCGCGCGCTCCTGCCCACCGACGACGGGCACTGGGTGCTCCTGAAGGGCGGGCACCTGCCGGGGAGCGAACTGGTGGATCTGCTCTTCGATGGCGAGCACCTGCACGAATTCGCCGCCCCCAAGGCGGCGACGAAGAACACGCACGGCACCGGCTGCACCTACGCCGCGGCGATCGCGGCGCTCGCCGCCCGGGCCGGCTCGCCGCTCACCGACGCGGCGATGCGTGAGGTGGTCCGCGAGGCGCACCGCTATCTCCAAGAGGCGATCGCGGCAAGCGGCGCGCTCGCCGTCGGCCACGGGCACGGGCCGCTGCATCACTTCCACGCGCTCTGGCTATAATGGGGCGACGGGCGCTTCGCCCGCCCCAGCCAGAGAGCGCATCCATGAACGCCAGAGACCATTTTTTCGCCGAGCGCGCGCGCGTCGACGCCGCCGCGGTGCAGCCTTTCCCCAATTCGCGCAAGATCTACGTGCAGGGCTCGCGCCCCGACCTGCGCGTACCCCTGCGCGAGATCCGGCAGGCGGACACGCCGGCTTCCTTCGGCGCCGAGCCCAACCCGCCGATCTACGTCTATGACACCTCCGGCCCCTACACCGACCCCGAGGCGCAGGTCGACATCCGCCGGGGTCTGCCGCCGCTGCGCCGGGCCTGGATCGAAGAGCGCGGCGACACCGAGGAACTGCCCGGCCCGACGAGTGCGCACGCGCAGGCGCGCCTGCGGGACCCCGCCACCGCCGGGCTGCGCTTTCCGGGCCTTGCGCGCACCCCGCGCCGCGCCAAGCCCGGCGCGAACGTGACGCAGCTGCACTATGCGCGCCGCGGCCTCGTCACGCCCGAGATGGAGTTCATTGCCATCCGTGAGAACCAGAACCGCCGGGCGTATCTCGAGGCGCTGGCGCGAAGCGGCCCGCGCGGCGAGCGCCTCGCGCAGATCCTCGCGCGCCAGCATCCAGGGCAGCGTTTCGGGGCCCGCATCCCCGAGGAGATCACGCCGGAATTCGTGCGCGCGGAAGTGGCCGCCGGCCGGGCGATCATCCCGGCCAACATCAATCATCCCGAATCCGAGCCGATGATCATCGGGCGCAACTTCCTGGTGAAAGTGAATGCCAACATCGGCAACTCGGCGCTCGCCTCCGACATCCAGGAAGAAGTCGACAAGATGACCTGGGCGATCCGCTGGGGGGCCGACACGGTGATGGATCTGTCCACCGGCCGCCACATCCACGAGACGCGCGAGTGGATCATCCGCAACAGCCCCGTTCCGATCGGCACGGTGCCCATCTACCAGGCGCTGGAGAAGGTCGAGGGCAAGGCCGAGGAGCTCACTTGGGAGCTCTTCCGCGACACGCTCATCGAACAGGCCGAACAAGGGGTGGATTACTTCACCATCCACGCGGGCGTGCGGCTTGCCCACATCCCGCTCACGGCCGAGCGCCTCACGGGGATCGTCTCGCGCGGCGGCTCGATTTTGGCCAAGTGGTGCCTGGCGCATCACCGGGAGAATTTCCTCTATACGCACTTCGAGGAGATCTGCGAGATCCTGAAAGCCTACGACGTGGCCTTTTCGCTGGGCGACGGCCTGCGCCCCGGCTCGATCTACGACGCGAACGACGCCGCGCAGCTGGCGGAGCTGAAGACGCTGGGCGAGCTTACCCGCATCGCCTGGAAACACGACGTGCAGGTGATGATCGAGGGACCGGGGCACGTGCCCATGCAGCTCATCCGCGAGAACATGGACAAGGAGCTCGAATGGTGCGACGAGGCGCCGTTCTACACCCTCGGGCCGCTCACCACCGACATCGCCCCGGGGTACGACCACATCACCAGCGCCATCGGCGCGGCGCAGATCGGCTGGTACGGCACGGCGATGCTGTGCTACGTCACGCCCAAGGAGCATCTGGGGCTGCCGAACAAGACCGACGTGAAGGAAGGCATCGTCACCTACAAGCTCGCGGCGCACGCGGCTGACCTTGCCAAGGGGCACCCGGGAGCGCAGATCCGCGACAACGCCCTTTCCAAGGCACGCTTCGAGTTCCGCTGGCAAGACCAGTTCAACCTTTCGCTCGACCCGGACAAGGCACGCGAATTCCACGACGAGACGCTGCCCAAGGAGTCGGCCAAGGTGGCGCATTTCTGCTCGATGTGCGGGCCGAAGTTCTGCTCGATGAAGATCACGCAGGAAGTTCGCCTCTACGCCGAAGAGAAGGCGCTCTCCGAAGAAGCGGCGCTCGCCGCGGGGCTGGAGGAAAAGGCGGGCGAATTCGTGCGCGGCGGAGCCGAGCTCTATCGTCCCGAGTAGCGCCGAGCCGATGAGCGTGCTCGTGGCGGAAGAGGAAGACGCGGCGCTCGCCGCGCGCATGCAGGCGTTGCTCGCGCGCGTCTTCGGGCATGCGCGCTTTCGCGGCCCACAGGCCGAGATCGTGGCGCACGTGGCGCGCGGCGGCGACGCGCTGGTGTTGATGCCCACGGGCGGGGGAAAATCGCTGTGCTACCAGCTGCCGGCGCTGCTGCGCGAGGGCGTGGGGGTGGTGATCTCGCCCCTCATCGCGCTGATGGAGGATCAGGTGGCGGCGCTGCGGGAGAACGGCGTGGCCGCGGCCGCGCTGCACTCGGGTGTCGCCCCGGAAGCAGCCGAGGCGATCGAGCGCGCGGCGCGCGAGGGGCGGCTGAAGCTCCTCTATTGTGCGCCGGAGCGCTTGCAGACGCGCCGCTTCCTGGAGCTCCTCGACGTGCTCGCCGCGCAGGGGGCGATCGCGCTCTTCGCCATCGACGAGGCCCACTGCGTGTGGCAGTGGGGGCACGACTTCCGCCCCGACTATCTTCACCTGGCGATGCTGCCGGCGCGCTACCCCGAGGTGCCGCGCATCGCGCTCACCGCCACGGCGGACGCGGCGGCCCGCGAGGAAATCGCCGCGCGCCTGGCGCTGCACGAGGCGCGCCGCTTCGTCACCAGTTTCGACCGCCCCAACCTCTTCTACGCCGCCGAGCGCAAGCGCGGCGACGGGCGCGCACAGCTGCTCGCCTTCCTGCGGCGGCAACCGCCCGAGGGCGGCGGCATCGTCTATTGCCTGTCGCGCGGCAAGACGGAGAAGCTCGCCCGCTGGCTGAACGAGCGCGGCATCCCGGCGCTGCCTTACCACGCCGGGCTCACGCACGAGGTACGCGAGCGCCATCAGCGGCGCTTCCTCGCCGAGGATGGCCTGGTGATGACGGCGACCATCGCCTTCGGCATGGGCATCGACAAGCCGGACGTGCGCTTCGTGGCGCATCTCGACCTGCCGCGCTCGCTCGAAGGCTACTACCAGGAGACGGGGCGCGCCGGGCGCGACGGCGAACCGGCGCAGGCCTATCTCCTGTGGGACGGCGAGGACGCGGCGTGGCACCGGCAACTCGTCGAAACATCGGACATGCTGCCGGAGCAAAAGGAGATGGCGCACCGCCGGCTGGACGCGCTGGTGGACATGGTCGCGGGCACCGGCTGCCGGCGGCAGGCGATCCTGGCCTATTTCGGCGAGACCATCGGCCCCTGCGGGCGCTGCGACCGATGCCTGGCGCCAGTGCGGCCGTGGGAGGCGACGGACGCGGCGCGCAAGGCGCTCTCCACGGTGTATCGCACCGGCCAGCGCTACGGCGCGGCACACCTCATCGACGTGCTGCGCGGGCATGCGAGCGAGGCCGTGGTGCGCCGCGGGCACGACCGGGTGAGCACCTACGGCCTGGGGGTCGATCTGCCGGCCGAGACCTGGCAGGCGGTGTTCGGCGAGCTGCTGCTGCGCGGCCATCTCTCGATCGACTTCGAGCGGCATCGCGCCCTGGTGCTCACGCCGCGCGCCAAGCCCCTGCTGCGCGGCGAGGAAACCTTCGCCCTCGCCCTGCCGCGCACGGCGGCAAAAGGGTCGGCCCGCGGCGCGGGAATGGCGAGCGCGGCGCCGGCGGCGGAACCCCTCTCGCCGTCCGAGCAGGCGCGCTTCGAGCGTCTGCGGCGCTGGCGCCTGCGCCAGGCTCAGACCGAAGGCGTGCCGGCCTACGTGATCTTCCACGACAAGACCCTGCGCGAACTTGCGCGCCGCGCACCGGCAACACTCGCGGAACTGGCGGGAATCGAAGGCATCGGCGCACGCAAGCGCGAGCGCTGGGGCGAGGAATTGCTCGCCCTGCTGGCCACGGCCACGGCGACCTGATGGAGGCTGACGAACTCGTATTCCCTCTTCGGTTCGCCGTCTTCGAGCGGCAGGGCAATGACTACGGCAAGATTGCGGTGCAGCTCATCCAAATCTGGAACATAACCCACGCGCAGACGATGACTCACGCCAAATCCACAAAGTGTGCGCGTGGCAGCATCCAGCGGCCGGGCTGGCCGGGAAGTTCGATGAAGCCGAAGTGCCGGTAGAACGCGGCTGCTGTGGGCGACTTCGCGTCGACGACGAGGGCGGCCACCGCGAGCGTTTCGCTGGCGGCGGCGACGCGCTTGCAGGCATCGACCAGCAGGATCGAACCGAGTCCCTGTCCCTGAAACGTCCGGTCCACGGCCAAACGGCCGAGTAATGCCACCGGCACCGGGTAGTGCGGCAGTTTTTTACGCCACTTCTCGGGGAGCGCCTCGGCAGCGACGCTGGCGGCGCTGAGCGTGTAGAAACCGGCCACTACCTGGGGATGCCCGACCGGGCTGGCCACGAACATCCGTGCCACGCCGCGTTTGATGTCCTGCGAGGCGTAGCGCTGCAGGTAGTCGTCGAGTGCCTTCTCGCCACAATCGAAGCCGGCCGTTCGCGCGTCGCCGTCGAACGCGCGAATGACATAGGCCATTTACCGCACATCCCTGGCGTGACGGACGAACGCACGCTGCAATGCGGGGTTGGCTGGGGCCGACGTATCCAGCGCGTCCAAGAATGCCGCGAAATCCTCCTGAGACAGGGTGATGGCTTCGTGGGCCTGCACGACCGACCGGGCTTGCTCGAGCGCGTTCCTGAGCACGAACTCGGACACGCTCATATGCGCATACGCGGCGGCTTTGTCGAGCAAACGGCGCGTCTCCTGATCGCAGCGGATATGCAGCCGGGTGTCTTTGGCAAGGGTGGGCATGGACGACTCCTGATAGACTCCTGATGGCAGATCCAATTGTGCGCCATTTGTGCGCACATGGTCAAGCCAAAATCCGCCACCAGGAACACCGGCTCATCCACGCAACGCCTCATTCCGACGCCCCTTGAGGCGTCGCTGCGATCGAGGTGCAGGTGGCGCTCCCCGATCGGCGGGATGCCTCACCGTCCCGGCGGCTGCAGCAAGCGCGTGCGTTCGCGCTCCAGGCGCGCGGCGCGGCGCTCGAGGAATTCCATCTCCTTCACCTGCCGCCGCTCCACCCCTTCGCGCTCGCGCACGCGGGCTTTTTCGTAGGCTGCGCGCTGCGCGGGTTTCAGGTCGGCGGGAGGCTCGCGCACCGCCAGCGCCATGCGCTCGTCGGCGTGGCGTGCGCGCAAGGCATCGCGCTCGCGGGCGAGATCGCGCAGCTCGCTTTCGATCTGGGCGAGCCGCTGCTGGCGCAGGGCGAACGCTTGGGGCGATTCGACGACGGTCTCTCGCGTTTTTTTCGTTGTCGCCGGCGGAGCCGAGGGCGGCGGCGGACGCAGCGTCACTGCCGCGGCGTCGGGGCCGCAGGGGTTCGCCTCGAAGCGGATGCTGCCGTCAGGAGAGGTACAACGATAGACGAGCGTCTCGCCCGCCATCACCGCAGGCGCGGCGAGCAGGGCGGCAGGCAGCAGCACGGCGCGGAGGCAAAAAGCCCGGCAACGAACGAGCGCGGTCGGCATGGACGGACGCCTCCACCTTGGATATCGAGGCAGTATATCCGGAAGCACCGCCACTCCCAAGGCCGCCGACCCGCCGCTGCCCTCCGACCTGTGAGGCGGGCATTCAGCGCACGATGCCGAAAACGGGTCGATCGTGGCGCGGCTGTAGCGGCCGGCTGGTACGCGGCCCCTGGGTGAGCGGGGCGATCTCGGTAGAGATGGCCTCGAGCGGCTCGCGGAAGACGATCCAGCGCACGTCCTCGCGGCACGGCGGCCAGGGCTCGGAGCCTTCGTAGGTGAAATAGGAGGCGTCGACCGGTTCGAGCGTGCGCAGGTCGAGCGGCAATTCGCGCGGTGCGGCGCTTCCCTGCCCGGCCCAGTCCGCCAGCGTGGCGAGCAGCGGATGGGTGCGCTCGGCGGCGACGACGCGCAGGGCCACGAAAAGGCGGGAGCCGTCTTCGGCCCGATGCTGCAGGACCAGTTCCCCCAGGGCGACGCGCACCCCGAGCCGATGCATGCCGGGGTGATGCCAGCTGATGCGCTCCAGCCGGTACCATTTTCCTTCCCAGCCCAGGCGCTGTTCCCGCGCCGGTTCGAGCACCAGGCCCGTCCTGTCCTGCTGCAGGACGACCCGGCTGGGTTGGTAGCGGAAGAAAGGAGGCGGAAGATCGGCCGGAATCGCCCCTTCGAGTGCGATGGGGGATTGACGCTTGCCCTCGCGGCAGATGCGCCAGTCGGGCGAGAGGAGGTGCCAGCGCCCGGGGCCGGCCGGACCCTCGGCGTAGGTCCATTCGCCGGGCGAGGGCCGTTTCGCCGCGATGTTCTTGCCCGAAGGAGCTGTGCGACGGGCGACGACCGGCCGGCGTGCCGCAGTGGCCATGGCAGGGGATGCTTCCCGCGGCACCGGTGGCCGGGAAGCGGACGCGGGAACGCCGGCAGGGTGCCCCCCCGCGGCCGAAGCCGCAGCGACCGGCGCCGGCGCCCGGGGTTGAGGCGCCACGGCAGAGGGCGGCGGTGGAGTCTCGGGACGGTTCACCGGCGGCTTGACTGCAGGCTGCGGCGTAGGGACCGGAAGCTTTGCCACTTCGGGCGGCAAGGCCGAAGGATCGACGAGGTCGACGCCCAGGGGCAAGGGTTTTCCGTCCGCCTGCGCGGGCTGTTTGGCTGCACCTTCCATCGCGCTCTGCGCCGAGCCCAGGGCTTCCTGGGCGATACGGCTCAATTCCTCCGGCGTGGGCGGGCGGCAGACCACCAGCCACAGCCGTTCGTCGACCGAGCCGGGCGGAATGGGCGTCGCCTCCGGCTTGGGGAGGGTCTCCTCGGAGAGCGGCAGGTCGTTGGCGTCGAGATACACCCGTTTGACGGTGGTATAGGTACGGCGCTGGCAGTCGAAGCGGTTGAGCGCCTTGACGGAGGCGTAACCGCGGCGCTTGGCTTCGTCGGCGCTGAGGACCACGCGTCCCCACGCCACCTTGATGCCGCCCTCGGCCGGAATCAAGGTGGCCGGGTCGATCTGCACCAAGCGATCGCGGTCGCGCGCCACCGTCTGCCACTCGGCAAGCGCCGCCTGGCTGAGCAGGCCCAGCGCGAGGAGCACGAGCAGGCGCAGCCCGTATCCCGTCATCCCTTTCATCGCGTCCATGATGCGTCGTATCTCCTCTCGGCCCGACGAAGCTCATGGTTTGCATTATCGGCCGGTGCGAGGAAAACTTGAGCCGCTGCGCCGAGTCTTTTCCGCCATCGCGCCGATTTCGGGTAAACTGCCGGCGATCAAGCCATTCGACATCGTTCCATGTTCGTCCTTTTCGAAGAGTCCGGCGCCTTCAAGGCCGGCACGCTCGTCTCGGAGCAGGAGGCCACGCTGCACGTCGAGCTTCCTTCCGGCCGCCGGTTGAAGATCAAGCGCAACGCCGTGCTCCTCACCTTCCGCGAACCGGAACCTCAGGCGCTGCTCGACGAGGCCCAGCGCCAGGCCGAGGCGCTCGACACCGACTTCCTGTGGGAAGTGTGCGGCGAGGAAGAGTTCTCCTATCTCGACTTCGCGCGGGAATACTATGGCGCCGAACCCTCCGCGGTCGAAGCGGCGGCGCTGTTGCTGCGCCTGCACGGCTCGCCGATCCACTTCCACCGCAAGGGCAAGGGACGCTTCCAGAAGGCGCCGGCCGAGATCCTGCAGGCGGCGCTCGCCGGTCTGGAGAAGAAACGCAAGCGCCAGGAAGCGATCGAGCGCATGCGCGACGAGCTCGTAGCGGGACGTCTGCCCGAGGAGATCGCCGCGGCCCTGCCCCAGATCCTCTACCGGCCCGACCGCAACCGCCCCGAAACCCAGGCGCTGGAGGCCGCAAGCGTCGCCCTGCGCTGCTCGACGGCCCAGCTGCTGCTCTCGGTCGGCGCGATCGCCTCGACACACGACTACCACTTCGGCCGTTTCCTCTTCGAGGTCTTCCCCGAAGGGCTGGAATTTCCCGAGCATCCCGAGCCGCCTCCTTGCGAGGATCTGCCGCTGGCCGAAGTGCAGGCGTTTTCGATCGACGACATCTCGACCACCGAGATCGACGACGCTTTCTCCGTGACCCGCCGTCCCGGCGGGGGCTGGCGCATCGGCGTGCATATCGCCGCGCCGGCCTTGGGGCTTTCTCCCGGGGATGCGGTCGATGCCATCGCCCGCGCCCGCATGTCCACCGTCTACATGCCGGGCCGCAAGATCACCATGCTGCCGCCCGACGTGGTCGATCGCTTCACCCTGGCCGAAGGCCACGTCCCGCCCGCCCTCTCCTTGTACCTCGACGTCGATGCCTCGCTCGCCATCCAGGGCATGGAGACGCGGCTCGAGCGCGTGCCGATCGCGGCCAACCTTCGCCTGCATGCCCTGGAGCCGTTCTTCAACGAAGAGACGCTGCAGGAAGCCCTGCCCGAAGATCTGCCCTGGCGCGAGGAGCTCAAGCTGCTGTGGGAGCTCGCCACCGTGCTCGAGGCGGGGCGCGGCAAAGCCTCGGTCACGCCGAATCAGATCGATTATCTCTTTCACGTCGATTGGGAGCGGGTCACGGAGGACGGCCCCGGCTGGGTGAGCATCACCCCGCGCCCGCGCGGCGCACCGATCGACAAGCTGGTGAGCGAATTCGCCATCCTCACGAACCAGACCTGGGGCAAGCGCCTGGCGGAGCATGGGCTGCCGGGCATCTATCGCGTCCAGCCCGCCGGCGGCAAGGTGCGCATGGCGCTGGAGGCGGAGAGCCACGAAGGTCTGGGGGTGGATTGCTATGCCTGGTCGAGCTCGCCCCTGCGCCGCTACGTCGACCTGGTCAACCAGATGCAGCTGCTTGCCACGGTACGCGGCACGCCCGCCCCTTTCCCCGAGCGGGGGCAGGAGCTCTTCGGCATCGTGCGCCAGTTCGAGGCAGCCTACACCACCTACCAGGAATTCCAGCGCCACATGGAACGCTACTGGTGCCTACGCTGGCTGCGCCAGCACCGGGTGGAGCGGCTCACCGCCACGGTGTTGCGTGACGATCTCGTGCGCTGTGAGCGGCTCCCGCTCGTCGCCAAGGTTCCCTCCCTGCCCCCCACCGACGCGGGTCGGCGGGTCGAGCTGGAAGTCGAGCGCATCGATCTCGTCGAGATGGAACTTCGGCTGCGTTTCCGTCGTCTCCTTACGCAGGAAGAATCCCCCGACGCGACCGCCGCCCTCATCGTGGAGCCATGAACCCCCGTTCGCTGCCTCTTTTTTCCCTGCGCGATACCGCAACGCACACGTGGCGGCAGTGGCGGCGATCCCCCTTCGCTTGGGCGATCTTCCTTTCCCTCGCCCTGCATGCCCTGCTGCTCTCCCTGGGATTCGTTCCGCCCGAAGCCCGGCTCGCGGCGCAGAAAGACGAGGGGCTGGAGATCGTCCTGGTCAATGCCTATAGCCGCTCGACGCCGGAAGAGGCAAAAGCCCTGGCCCAGACCTCCCTTGCCGGCGGCGGCAACGAGAAGACCGCCCCCGTTCCGACCACCGCCCAGCCTCCCCTCGAACGCGAGCATCCCAGCGACAGCCCGCTCGAAGCCCGCAGCCGACATCAAGAAACGGCCAGCACCACCAGGCGCAAGCTGAGCCGCCCCTCTCCTGAAAAAGCGACTCCTTCCGCGCCCGAGCCCACCGCTCCGGCCACGCCCACGCCGAGCGGCCTCGACCTGCTCGACCAGACGGCGAGCGTCGCCCGCCTGCACGCGGCGCTCGACGACACGGAACGCGCCGTGGCGGGGCAACCTCGCAAGCGATTCTTCGGCGCCAACGTCAAGGAATACCGCTTCGCGCGCTACATCGAGGATTGGCGGCTCAAGGTCGAGCGCATCGGTACCCTCAATTATCCCGAGGAAGCGCGGGGCAAACTCTACGGGAGCCTGCTCATGTCGGTGTCGATCCGCGCCGATGGCGAGCTGATCGACGCGCACATCGAACGCTCCTCCGGCCAGCCGGTACTCGACGAGGCGGCGCTTCGCATCGTCCGGCTCGGCTCCCCTTACGCACCCTTTCCCCCGGAGATCCGCGCCGACACCGACGTGATCGTCATCAAGCGCACCTGGACCTTCACCCGCGAATCGCGCCTGCAGGGGAAATGAAATGACCGATCGCTACGCCGTCTTCGGCCACCCGGTGGCGCACAGCAAGTCGCCTTTCATCCACCGCGCCTTTGCCGAACAGATGGGACAGGATCTCGACTACGAGGCGATCGACCCCGGCGCAGAGGGCTTCGCCGAAGCGGCGCGGCGTTTTTTCGCCGAAGGGGGGCGCGGCGCCAACGTGACGCTGCCTTTCAAGGAAGAGGCGCTGGCGCTCGCCGACGAGGCGCTGCCGCGCGCGCGCGAGGCCGGCGCCGCCAATACGCTCATCGCGCGCGAGGGGCGGCTTCTGGCCGACAACACGGACGGCGTGGGACTGGTGCGCGACTTGACACGGCGCCACGGCGTGCCGCTCGCGGGAGCCGAGGTGCTGCTCGTGGGCGCGGGCGGCGCCGCGCGCGGCGTGCTGGGGCCGATTCTGCGCGAACGGCCGCGGCGGCTGGTGCTTGCCAACCGCACTCCTGCCCGCGCCGAGACGCTCGCCCGCGCGTTCGCAGCGCTCGCCGCCGAGACGGGCGTGAAACTGGACGTGCAAACCTGGGATGCGCTGCGCCCCCCTTTCACGCTGCTGATCAACGCCACCAGCGCGAGCCTCGCCGGCGAGCTGCCGCCGCTGCCGCCGGAGCTCTTCGCCGCAAGGCCCTTCGTCTATGACATGATGTACGGCGCCGCCCCTACGCCCTTCCTGCGCGAGGCGGCGCGGCACGGCGCGCACACCGCCGACGGCCTGGGGATGCTGGTGGAACAGGCCGCCGAGAGCTTCTTCCTCTGGCGCGGCGTGCGCCCGGACGCCCAGGCGGTGTATGCCCGCCTGCGCGCCGCGCTCGCGGGCTGAGGATCAAAGGGGGTCGCTCGAAGAACCGCTGCGCAGCAGGTTATTCGAGGTGCCCAAGGGTAGCGAACGCCCGATGCGCCGCTTCCACCGTGGCATCGATGTCGGCTTCAGTGTGCGCCGCCGAGACGAACCCCGCCTCGAAGGCGGAGGGCGCGAAATGATGCCCCGCCGCCAGCATGGCATGGAAGAAGCGCTTGAAGCGCTCGACGTCGCAGGCCATCACTTCGGCGTAGGAACCCGGCACCTGGGGCGCGAAATAGAGGCCGAACATGCCGCCGAGCGAATCGGCCGCGAACGGCACGCCCGCCTCCTCGGCCGCACGCTGCAATCCCGACACCAGCCGGGCGGTGAGCGCTTCGAGCCGTTCGTAGAATCCCGGCTGGGCGACGAGCTCGAGCGAAGCGAGTCCGGCGGCCACCGCCACGGGCGAACCGGAGAGCGTGCCTGCCTGATACACCGGCCCGAGCGGGGCGACGCACTCCATGATCTCGCGCCGTCCGCCGAAGGCGGCCACCGGCATGCCGCCGCCGATCACCTTGCCCAGCGTGGTGAGGTCGGGCCGGATGCCGGTGCGACCCTGCATCCCCTGCAGCCCCACGCGAAACCCCGTCATCACCTCGTCGAAGATGAGCACCGCGCCGTGGCGGTCGCACAGCGCGCGCAGTCCTTCGAGAAAACCGGGACGCGGCTTGACGAGGTTCATGTTGCCGGCAGCCGGCTCCACGATCACCGCGGCGATCTCGTCGCCGCACTCGGCAAAGGCCGCCTCCACTGCCGCCAGATCGTTGTAGGGCAACACCAGGGTATCGCGCGCCGCCCCTTCGGGCACGCCGGCCGAACTCGGGTGCCCGAACGTGAGGGCGCCGGAGCCCGCCTTGACGAGCAGCGCGTCGGCGTGACCGTGGTAGCACCCCTCGAACTTGACGATGCGGGCGCGCCCCGTGTAGCCGCGCGCCAGGCGAATGGCGCTCATCGTGGCCTCGGTGCCCGAGCTCACCAGCCGCACCAGCTCGAGCGACGGCAGCAGCGCCGTGAGCCGCTCGGCCATCTCCACTTCCAGCGCCGTGGGGGCGCCGAAGGAGAGTCCGTCGGCGGCCGCCCGCTGCACCGCTTCCACGATCTTCGGGTGCGCGTGCCCGGCGATCGCCGGCCCCCAGGCGCCGACGTAATCTATATAGCGCGTCCCGTTTTCATCCCAGAGGTAGGCGCCCTGTGCGCGCCGGATGAAGCGCGGCGTGCCCCCCACCGAGCGAAATGCCCGCACCGGCGAATTCACTCCGCCCGGAATCACGCGCCGGGCCCGTTCGAACCACGCTTCGTTGCGATCCGTCATCGTTCCTTCCCTTCCGTGCCGAAAACGCGATTGTGCCACGCCGCCCAGGCGAGCGCCCGTTCCAGCGGATCGGGCGCGGCGAAGAGATCCGAGATCACGGCGAGCCAATCGGCCCCGGCAGCGACGAGCTCGTCGGCGCGCTCCAAAGTGATGCCACCGATCACTGCGATCGGTACGGCGAGCTCGGCGCGGGCGCAGCGCAGGAGTTCGAGCGAGGCGCGGCTCGCCTGGGGCTTGGTCGGGGAAGGATACATCGCCCCGAAAGCGACGTAGCTCGCTCCTTCGGCGAGTGCCGCCTGCGCCCGCCCGAGCTCCGCGTAGCAGCTCGCCCCGATGAGTGCGTGCGGCCCCAGAAAGCGCCGCGCCTGCGCGATCGAACCGTCGTCTTTGCCCAGATGAACCCCGGCCTCGAACTGGGCGGCGAGCTCGACATCGTCATTGACGACGAGCGCCGCCCCGGCAGCCCGCACCAGCGGTGCGATGCGCTCGAGCTGACGTGCCCTGGCGGCGCGGTCGAGCGCCTTGTTGCGGTATTGCACCAGCACCGGGCGGGCGGCGAGCGCCGTGCGCAGCGCCGCGAAGAGGGCGCCGTCGTCAGGCTCGTCGGGGGTGATCAGATACAGGCCGCGCGCGGGCGACCGAGAAAAACGCGTTTGCATTGGATCATGGTATCATGGATCATCGCCGACACGGCCTGCCTGCCAAGAACGGGGATCCGACGTGAACACCGAACGCAAACCACGCATCCTGGTGGTCGACGACAGCAACACCATCCGCCGCAGCGCGGAGATCTTCCTCGGCCAGGCCGGCTACGAAGTCATGCTGGCCGAAGATGGGTTTTCCGCGCTCGCCAAAGTCGTCGAGTTCGCGCCGGATCTCATCTTCATCGACGTGATGATGCCCCGTCTCGACGGCTACCAGACCTGCGCCCTCATCAAGCAAAATCCCAAATTCCGCCACATCCCGGTGATCATGCTCACCTCGAAGGACGGCGTCTTCGACCGGGCAAGGGGGCAGCTCGTGGGCTCCGACGAGTACCTCACCAAACCCTTCACCAAGAACGAGCTGCTGGAGGCCATCGCCCGGCACTGGCCGCCCAAGACCGAGGCGCGACCCCCGGCGAAAGGAGATTGAGCCCATGCCCATCCGCCGTATCCTCGTCGTCGACGACTCTCCCACCGAACGGCTCGCCCTCACCGAGCTCCTCACCCGCGAGGGCTATCAGGTGCTCACCGCCGAGAACGGCGAACAGGCCCTCGCGCTCGCGCGCGCCGAGCTCCCCGACCTCGTGCTGATGGACGTGGTCATGCCCGGCATGAACGGCTATCAGGCCACGCGCCAGCTGCATCGCGACGCGGCCACGCGCCACATCCCGGTCATCATCTGCACCACCAAAGGCCAGGAAGCCGACCGCGCCTGGGGCCTGCGGCAAGGCGCGGTGGCCTACCTCGTCAAGCCCATCGACGAAACGGCGCTCCTTGCCGCCATCCGCAGCATGGAATGACGCCCATGGCCCGACGGACTTCGTTGCGCGAATTCCAGGAACGGCTCGCCGAACGGCTCGCCCAGGCCTCTGCCGCCCGTACCGAGCACTGGCTGGTGCTCCCCGCCGCCGGTCACCGGCTGCTGCTGCCCCTCACCGACGCCTCCGCCATCGCCAACGAATTCACCCTCGCCCCGGTTCCCCGCGCCCCCGCCTGTTACCGGGGTCTGGCCAACGTGCGCGGCAACCTCATCGGCGTGGTCGACCTCTGCTGGCTGGAGAACCACACGCCCACCCAGAGGAGCAAACGTGCGCAACTCCTGGTGCTGGCCACCCGCCTCATCGAAAACACGGCGCTCCTGCTGCCCGAGGCAGTCGGCCTGCGGCCCCTCGAGTCCTTCACGCCCATGGAGCATCCCCTTTCCCGCCCCTGGCACGTGCGCGCCTATCGGGCACCCGATGACGACCGGCCTTGCATCCTGATCGACGCGAGCCGGCTCATCACCGACCCACTTTTCTATGGCATCGATTCCGGCTCGTCCCTCCTCGGTTCGAGCTGACCTGAAGACCGCATCCGAGCAACGAGGACCCTACCATGGCGTTTCGTCTGTTTTCCTCCCGCACCCCTGCTGAGGCCGCCGACACCTCCACGACCCCCGGCACGAAGGGGGGAGCGCTGCGGCAGCGTATCCTTCTCCTGTCGGTCCTGCTGATCGTATCGATCCTCGGCCTCGTCGGCCTCGTCGCCTCGGCCAGCTACACCGCGGCAAGCACGCGCGAACGCCTCGCTGTGGCGGATCAGGCCCGGGACGCCCTAAGCGACCTGGGGCGAACCCTGCCCCGGGCGCTCCAAGCCGATGCCGAGGCCGTGAAAGCCCTGGAAGGGCAACGCCGCCGCCTCGAAGAGGCGCTGCGCACCCTGTCGGACATGGCTACGGAAGACGAGCGCCTCGCCGGGCACGCCGGCTCGCTCCAGAAAAGCTGGAACGAGCTGCGCCCCGAGCTGCAGAAACTCCTCGAATCCCCCCCGAGCGAACCGTCCGACGTCGCGGCGGCCCTGCGCCCCATCGACCAACGACTCGAACGCATGCTCGGCGAAGCGAGCGCCCTGCGCCAGAGCGTGCAGCAAGCCGGCGACGACGCCCTCTCGACCCGCTATCAGGGTATGATCGCGGCGGCCGTCGTCCTCATTCTCGTCTTCCTCGCCCTGGGCAAGACCTATCTCGACGACGCCCGCGCCCGGGAGCTCGAGGCCGAACGCCAACGGCAGCGGCTCGAAGAAGAAAACGCCCGCACGCAGCAGGCCATCATGCAGCTGCTCAACGAGATTTCCGACCTGGCCGACGGCGACCTCACCATCCGCGCCACCGTCACCGAAGACATCACGGGGGCGATCGCCGACTCGGTGAACTACGCCATCGAAGAGCTCGCCTCGCTGGTACGGCGCATCAACGACACGGCCGAGCGCATCACCGACTCCACCGAAGAAGCGCGCCGCATCTCCGGCGAGCTGCTCGAAGCGGCCCAGACCCAGACCGAAAAGATCGAAGAGGCCGACGGCATCGTCCAGGACATGGCCCACGCCCTGCATGAGACGGCCGCTTCCGCCGAAGGCGCCGCCGCCTCCGCCGGCCGCTCGCTCGAAGCCTCGGCCAAAGGGGCGCAGGCGGTGAATGAAACCATCGAGGGCATGAACCGCATCCGCGACCAGATCCAGGAAACCGCCAAACGCATCAAGCGGCTGGGCGAATCCTCGCAGGAGATCGGCGAGATCGTGGAACTCATCTCCGACATCACCGACCAGACCAACGTGCTCGCGCTCAACGCTGCCATCCAGGCCGCGGCTGCGGGCGAGGCGGGGCGCGGCTTCACCGTGGTGGCCGAGGAAGTGCAGCGGCTGGCCGAGCGCTCGGCCGAGGCCACCAAGCAGATCGCCGCCATCGTCAAGACCATTCAAGCCGACACCCAGGACGCCGTGGGTTCGATGGAAGCGGCCACGCGCGAGGTCGTCGCCGGCACGGCGCTCTCCGATTCGGCCGGCGCCGCCCTCGAGGAAATCTCGCAAGTCGCCAAAGAGACCGCCACCCGCATCACCCAGATCGCCCACGACATCCAGGCCCAGGCCGAACGCGGCGCCCAGGTCTCCGCCCTCATGCGCGAAATCCTCGCCATCACGCAGCAGACCCGGGAAGGGACGGAACGCACCGTCCAATCCGTCGAATCGCTGGCCGAGCTCGCCGCCGATCTGCGCGGTTCGGTCGCCGGTTTCCGCGTCTGATCGCCCGAGACGAACGCCATGGTGCATCGCCCCGCCTCCGAACCCCTATCCTGGATCGCCCCAGAAGTCGAACGCGTCCTCGCGGGGGCGCGTCTGGCCTGTGAGCGGGCCAGCGCGCACAACGACCCCGCGGCACTGCGGCAGGCCAGGGCGGCGTTGCACGAGACCCGGGGCGTGCTCATCGTCGCGGGCATCGAAGGCTTCGCCGACTACGTCGACCTGCTCGGCCGCGCCCTGGAAAAAATCTCCGCCCGGCCCGATCCCGATCCCGAAGCCCTGCAGCGGCTGTACCGCGCCGCCGTCGCCGCCGAAAACTACTTCCTCGAGCTCATCCACGCCGGACGCGACCAGCCGCTGCGCCTGCGTCGGCACTACCTCGAGCTCGCCGCGCTCGCCGGCGATTCCACCGCCGCTGAAAGCGATCTCTTCCAGTTCGAAGTCTCGATCCAACCTCAGCCTCAGCCCGTCGTCTCCGACGAAGCCCGCATCCGCGCCGCCTTGCTGCGCCGCTTCGAACAGGGCCTCGTCGGCTGGCTGAAACCGGCCGACGAGCGCGAAGCCGTCGCCTCCCTCACGCCCATCCGCGAGGCGCTCGCGGGTTTGCTCAAGCTGGATGCCGGCCGCCCCCTGGAGCCCCTATGGCTGGCCGCGCTCGCCTATGCCGACGCCCTCAGGGAAGGGCGTCTGGCGCGCGACGAGGCTTCCAAGCGCATCCTGCACGACCTGCACCGCACGATGCGCCACGCCGGGAAATTCTCTCGCCCACCCCGCCGGCTCTTGCAAGCACTCACCCATCCCGTCGCCCAGCTCGAGCCCCACAGCCGGGCGCAGCAGTTGCTGCACGAGCACTGGCGGCTCGCCGAGGCCCTGGAAGACCAGGATCTCCCCCTGCCCGAGCTTCCCCTGCGCGCCCAACTCGACGCCCTGGCCGAGGGGCTCGATCGACTGGCCGAGCACTGGGAACGGCTCACCCAGGCTCCCGTCTTCCACCTGGGTTCGTTCTCCCAGGATCTCGACGCGGTTCGCCGCCTCGCCCAGCCGCTGGGGCGCAAGAGCATCGAGCAGGCCATCGAGGCGCTCGCCGCCCTCGTCCAATGGATGGAAGATCATCCCAACGACTCCATGGCCGCACAGGCCCAGCTCGAGCTCGCCCGCACGCTCCTCGTCCTTTCGGCCTACTGCCGCGCCGCCCACTGGGACGAGCGCACCGAGCAGCGGCTCCAGACGCAGGTCGAGCGGCTGCGCGCCCTCATCGACAACCGCCCCCTGCCCGAGATCGAGGCCCAGGCCTCCGAAGCCGACAGCCGCAGCATCGGAAGGGAACTCTCCCGTCTGCTCGCCGAAGCCGAGACCCTGCTCGATCGCTACTACCGCGATCCGACCGAACCCCTCGACCAGGACCGCATCAACCGCCTGATCGCCGAAGCCCGCGCCACCTTGCTGCTCATCGGCGCCGACGAAGAAGCCAAAGCACTCGCCCAGCTTCCTCCCCTGGTCGAACGCCTGGCCGAACACGGCAGCCTCGAAGAGGCCGAGCAGCACCGGCTCGTCGAGACCCTTGCCCATCTCCATACCCGCGCCGAGGCGCTGGCGCGCGGCGAGTCCCTCCAGGAAACCGCAGCGATCGCCCCCCAGGCCACCGCCATCCCCCTGCAGGAACTCTTCGCGGCCGAAGGAGAGGAACTCGGCGCCACGCTGCTGCTCGAGGAAGAAAAAGAAGAAGCATCTTCGCCCGCAGCAGCTTCCCTCGCCTCGATTCAGGCCCCCTCTCCCGAAGAGGCCTCCGTCGAACGGGCCAGACCCCCTGTCCCGCCGAGCGAGACCCAGGCATCGGCCGGCGGTGCGATCGAAGAAGAACTCCTCGACATTTTCCTCGAAGAAGCGCGCGAAGTGCTCGCCACCCTGGAGCGCCGCCTTCCCGATCTGGAGGAACGACCGGACGATCTCGAAGCGCTCACCGAGGTGCGCCGCGGCATCCACACCCTCAAGGGCAGTGGCCGCATGGTTGGTCTCACCGAGCTCGGCGAGTGCGCCTGGGCCCTGGAGCAGACTCTCAATACCTGGCTGCAGCGGCAATGGCCGGCCACCCCCGCGCTGATGCAGCTGCTCCAGCAGGCACACCGTCTCTTCGCCGACTGGGTGGAGGCAATCGCTGCCGGCCGGATCGAAACGCCCGCGCAGGCCGCCGCGCTCGCGGCCGAAGCCGAGCGCCTGCGCTCGCTCGAAAGCCCCGAGGCCGCACCGCCAGCCGAACCTCTTCCGCCTCCCGAGCCGCCGAAACACGTTTTCGGGGATCGCAGCGTCTCGCGCGCCGTGTTCGATGCCTTCCGCCAAGAAGCGCGCGAGCGGCTCGCCGCCTTGCGCCGTTACCTCGACGAGGAGGCCGCCCAGCCGCCCGATGAGCCTCTCGTACGACACATCCACACGCTGGCCGGCATCTCGGCCACCGCCAAGGTCTTCGAGATGCACGAGCTGGGCCGGGCGCTCGAACTCGCGCTCGAGCGCCTCGCCAAGGCCCAGCGCGCCCCCGACGCACAGGAATGCACGGTCCTACGCGCTGCTGCCGAGCGGCTCGGCGCCGCCCTCGAGCGCGTCGAAGCCGGACAAATTCCCGAACCTCCCGCCGATCTGCTGCCCCTCATCGAAGCCGTCGGCACCGTTCCTCAGGCAGCGGTGCCTCCACCCCAACCCACCGCTCCCAACGAGGTCGAGGCGAAAGCCGCCCCCCCCACAGAGGTCCCAGAAACTGCCCGAGAAGCGCCTCCTGTGGAAGAAGTCGCCCAGGAAATCGACCTGCAGCTCCTGCCGGTCTTCCTCGACGAGGGCGAGACGCTCTTCGAGAGCCTCTTCGAGCAGCTCAACCGCTGGGACGAAACGAGCGACGAGAAAAACGTCGAGGCGATCGCCCGTACCCTGCATACCCTCAAGGGCAGCGCCCGCATGGCCGGCGCGCTGGAGCTCGGCGAGCGCATCCACCGTCTGGAGCAGGAACTCAAGGAAGCCGGGCCCGCGGCCCGCGAGCTCGCGCGCAACGGCATCGAAGCCGCCTATGCGCTCTTCCGCCGCCTTGCCGCCCTGCCTGCGCTGGCAACGGCGGAGACTCCCTCCCCTGCCGCGGCCGGCACCGAATCCCTCCCCCCCGTCCCGGCGCGGGAAAGCGCAGAGACCGCCCACGTCACCCTGCGTGTGCACGCCGCCACCATCGACCGGCTGGTCAACGACACCGGCGAGATCGGCGTCCTGCGGGCGCGCGCGGAACAGGATCTTCTCGCCCTGCGCGGCGCCGTGCTCGAGCTCACCGACGACGTCATCCGCCTGCGCACCCATCTGCGCGAGCTCGAGATCCAGGCCGAGACGCAGATGCAGACGCGCCTGCACACGGCCGAGACGGCGCAGGCCGAGTTCGATCCACTCGAACTCGACCGCTACACGCGCCTGCAGGAACTCACGCGCCTGCTCGCCGAAGGGATCGCCGACGTCGCCACCATCCAGCAAAGCGCGCTGTCGCACCTCGACCGCGCCGAAACTGCCCTCAACCAGCAAGCCCGCCTCACCCGCGAGGTGCAGTACGAACTGATGCAGGTACGTTCGGCGCCGGTCGCCAGCGTCGCGGCTCGCCTGCACCGGGTCGTGCGTCAGACGGCCAAGGAACTCGGCAAACGCGTCAACCTCGACATCGAAGGCGCTCAGGTCACGCTCGAGCGGGCACTGCTCGAGCGCATGGTGCCGCTGCTCGAGCACCTGCTGCGCAACGCCGTCGCCCACGGCATCGAATCCTCCGAGGAACGGCGGGCCTCAGGCAAGCCCGAATTCGGGCAGATCACGCTGGCCGTGCGCAATCTCGGCAGCGAGATCGAACTGCGGGTGCAGGACGACGGCCGCGGCCTCGATTACGCTGCCATCCTCGAACGCGCCCGCGCCGCCGGGCTGCTCGGCCCCGATGCCCAACCCGACGAAGCAAGCCTCGCAAGGCTCGTCTTCCTGCCCGGATTCTCCACCGCCAGCGAGCTCAGCCAGATCGCCGGCCGCGGCGTGGGGCTGGACGTCGTCCACAGCGAAATCCAGGCGCTGGGCGGGCGCATCGACCTCACGAGCGCCCCCGGCCGCGGCACCGCCTTCCGCATCCTGTTGCCCACTACCCTCGCCATCACCCAGGCGCTGCTCGTGCGCGCACTCGATCGACGCTGGGCGATTCCGGCCAATCTCATCGTTCAAACCGAACACCTCCCGGCCGAGGCGCTGCGCGCCGCGCAGCAGATGGGGCATTTGCTCTGGCAAGGGAAGACCTATCCGCTGCGCTATCTGCCGCATCTGCTCGATCGCCCCGACCAGCCCAAACCGCTCGATCGCCGCAACTGGGTGGTGCTGCTCGCCTCGGGCGAAGAACGGATCGCGCTGCACGTCGATGGGCTTGCCGGCAACCAGGAGGTGATCGCCAAGCCGGCCGGACCGCACCTCAAGCGCATCGCCGGTATGCTGGGCGCGACGCTCCTTGCCGACGGCGAGATCGCTCTCATCCTCAACCCCGTGGCGCTCGCGCGCACGCCCGCCGAGGTCTCGGTCGCAAGAGCGCAGGCCGAGGCGCGGGGCCCATCTCCCGCCAAACCGCTGGTGCTGGTGGTCGACGACTCGCTCACCGTACGGCGCATCACCGGACGGCTCCTCGAACGGGAGGGCTACGAGGTGCTGCTCGCCAAGGACGGCATGGAGGCGCTGGAAAAGCTCACCTCCGAGGAACGTCTGCCGGTGGCCATTCTCTCCGACATCGAGATGCCGCGCATGGACGGATTCGAGCTGCTGCGCCAGATCCGGGCCGATGCGCGCACGCGCCATCTCCCGGTCGTGCTCATCACCTCGCGCCTTGCCGAGAAGCACCAGGCGCACGCGATGGCGCTGGGTGCCAACGCCTATCTCGGCAAACCCTACGACGAAGACGAGCTCCTGCGCCTGCTGCGCCGCTACCGCGAGGCCGCGGCCAAGCCCGCCTGAGCGATGCGCGGCCATTCCTCGCTCCCGCCGCCGGCCGAGGGCGCCACCCGCCCCCTGCACCTGCGCGAGACGATCGCGCGGCTATGGCCCTACCTGTGGCGTTATCGCTGGCGGGTGCTCGGCGCCTTCGCCGCCCTCATCGCGGCGAAGTTCGCCAACGTCGCCGTGCCGCTGCTCTTCAAGGAGCTGGTCGATCTCCTGTCGCTGCCGCCGCAGGCGCCGCGCTGGACCGCGGCCCCGATCGCCCTCGTCTTCGCCTATGGGCTGGCGCGTTTCGGCACCTCGCTCTTCACCGAGCTGCGCGAACTGCTCTTTGCGCGGGTCACCCAAGCCGCGGTGCGCGCACTGTCGCTCGAAGTCTTCTCCCACCTGCACGCGCTGTCGCTGCGCTTTCACCTCGAACGGCAGACCGGGGCGCTCACCCGCGATCTCGAGCGCGGCACGCGCGCCATCGGCAGCCTCATCAACTTCACCCTCTACTCCATCGCCCCCACGCTGGTGGAGATCTCGCTCGTGCTCGCCATCCTCTTCGCGCGCTACGAGCCGGCCTTCGGCGCGATCACGCTCGCCACCCTTGCCGCCTACGTCGTCTTCACCATCGTCGTCACCAACTGGCGCACCGTGCAGCGGCGCCGGCTCAACAAGATCGACGCGCAGACCCACAGCCGCGCCGTCGATGCGCTCCTCAACTACGAGACGGTGAAGTACTTCGCCAACGAAGCGTACGAACGGCGCCGCTACGACGAGGATCTCGAACGCTGGCAGGAAGCCGCGATCCGCAACCAGCTGTCGCTCTCCGGGCTCAATCTCGGCCAGGCGGCCATCATCACCGCCGGCGTGGTCGCCATGATGGGGCTCGCCGCGGCGCGCGTGCAGGCGGGCGTCATGACTCTGGGCGACATCGTCCTCGTCAACGCCTTCCTGCTGCAGCTCTACCTGCCACTCAACTTCCTCGGCGTGGTCTACCGCGAGCTGCGCCAGGCGCTGGTCGACCTCGAACGGCTCTTCGCCCTACTCGACGAAAAAGAGGAAGTGCGCGACGCCCCGGACGCACTCGAGCTCCCCGAGGGGCCGCTGGAGGTGCGTTTCGAACGCGTCTCCTTTCACTACGATCCCAGCCGCCCCATCCTGCGCGAAGTGGATTTCACCCTCCCCGCCGGGCGTACCGTGGCCGTGGTCGGCTCTTCCGGCGCGGGCAAGTCCACCCTGGTGCGGCTCCTCTTCCGCTTCTACGACGCCACCGGCGGGGCGGTACGCGTGGGCGGCATCGACGTACGCCACCTGAAGCAGGAGAGCCTGCGCCGCGCCGTAGGCATCGTGCCGCAGGAGACGGTGCTCTTCCACGACACGCTGGGCTACAACATCCGCTACGGCCGGCCCAAGGCGAGCGACGAGGAAGTCTGGGCGGCGATCCGCGCTGCCCAGCTCGACGAGCTCGTCGCCCGCCTGCCCGAGGGGCTGGAGACGCGGGTGGGCGAGCGTGGGCTCAAGCTCTCTGGCGGCGAGAAGCAGCGCGTGGCGATCGCGCGGGTGCTGCTGAAGAACCCCCGCATCCTGGTGCTGGACGAAGCCACCTCCTCGCTCGATTCGGCCACGGAGCGCGCCATCCAGGGACAGCTCGAACGCATCGCCCAAGGCCGTACCACCCTGATGATCGCGCACCGCCTCTCCACCGTGATGCACGCCGACGAAATCCTGGTGCTCGAAGAAGGGCGCATCGTCGAACGCGGCCGGCATGCCGAGCTGCTCGCGCGGGGCGGACGCTACGCCGAGCTGTGGCGCCACCAGCAGCGCCAAGAAGACGCACTCCAGCCCCACGCCGTGTAAGCCCGCCCCCGTTCGCAGTGGTTTCGCCGGGAGAACCCTGCGCCCTCCAGGGATGGGTCACGGCAAAACCGTCGCGCCGTGGGAACGAACTGTTAAACTTTCACGACAGCATTTCAGTGCACTCCCCATGGCCGCACCTCCTCGCCCGCGCTTGCTTTGGCTCGCCACCGGCGGCACCCTCGCCGCCACCGGCCGGGGCATCGCGTACCACGCCGGGGCGCTCTCGCCCGAGGCCCTGCTCGCAGCGATCCCCGAGGCAGGCCAGTACGCCGAGCTCGAGCTCGCTTCGCCCTTCGCCATGGATTCCAAGGACGCCACGCCGCACCATTGGCTGAGGCTGCACGCCGCGATCACGCAAGCCCTCGCGCGCCCGGAGCTCGCCGGCCTCGTCCTCTCCCACGGCACCGACACGCTGGAAGAGACGGCCACGCTCCTCGCGCTCACCCTGGCGCCGACCAAGCCCGTGGTGCTCACCGGGGCCATGCGCCCGCCTTCCGAAGCCGGGGCCGACGGGCCGCGCAACCTCCTGCACGCGATCCGCCTCGCCGCCGATCCGGACACCCCGCCAGGCGTCTTCCTCGTCTTCGGCGAAGCGGTCTTCCCCGCGATGGGGCTGCGCAAGGCACACACGCTCGCGCTCCAGCCGTTTGCCGCCGAACCGCGAGGCGCGCTCGGCTCGGCCTTTCCCTGGCGACCGCCGCCGCTCGAAGAACGTGCCTCGCCGCTGCCCTTGCCCCATCCTTGGCCGACGGTCGCCCTCCTTTCGGCCACGGCGCTCGACGCGCCCGAGGCTTTGCGGCAGACCCAGGAAACGGGGGCCGCCGCGGCAGTGCTGCTACTGCCGGGACACGGCAGCGTCCCCGAAGCGTGGGAAGCACCGATCGCCGATGCGACCGCGGCCGGACTCCTGGTGGTGCGCGCGAGCCGCTGCGGTCTGGGGCCGGTGCTCCCCCACCCCGTCGACCAGCGCCTGGGCACCCTCCCCGCCGGCCTCCTCTCCGCGCCCGCCGCCCGCGTGGCCGCCGCCCTCGTGGCCCCTTTCCCCCCGGCGGAACGGCAAATTCTGTGGCGCGCGCGTTTTTTGCCCTACGGAGCCGAAGCATGACTCCTACGGCCGCCCCTCTCTTTCTCGCTGCCGACGTCGGCGGCACGCGCGCCCGTTTCCTACTCGCGCGCTGGCGGGAAAGCGAAGCGGCGCCCGAGGACCGCGAAAAACCCCCGCAGCGCGCGTCAACGGCAGACACCCCAAGCACAGCGGGTTTTTCGCGGCACCTTCCTGCCTGGGAGCCGCTGTGCCAGCGGGTACTCGAAGATGATGCCTTCCCCCATTTCGACGCGGCGCTCGAGGCTTTCCTCGCCGAATGTCCCCCAGGAGCCGAACCGAAACTCGCCGTGATCGCGCTCGCCGGGCCCGTGACGGGGCGGCGCGCGCGGCTGACCAACCGCCCGTGGACGATCGACGCCAATGCCTTGGCCGCCCGCCATGGCTGGCCGCGGGTCGAATTGATGAACGACTTCGCCGCCCAGGCGCACGGGATCGCCGCTGCGGCGCCCGAGACGCTCCACGTCCTGCAACGGGGAGCACCTCGGCCGGGGCTTGCCGCCGTGCTCGGCCCCGGCACGGGACTGGGCATGGGATTCTTTCTGCGCGAGGGCGAGACGGTGCGCGTCTTCCCCAGCGAAGGCGGACACGCCGACCTCGGCGGCTTCGATCCCCCCTTTCTCACTTCCTGGAGCGCCTGGCTCGCCCGCGAAGGGCGCATCGCCTCCTGGGAAAGCCTGCTCTGCGGCCCCGGTCTGGTGCGGCTCGCCGCTTTTCTTGCCGCCGAGCGCGGCCGAATCGCGCCGTGGACGGAGGCGCCGCAGATCGTGGCCTCGGCCCAAAAGGGGGAAGCGCTCGCCCAAGAAGCGGTGACCACCTTCGTGCGCACGCTGGGTGCCTGCGCTGGCGACCTCGCCCTCATCGGTTGGACCCTGGGTGGGGTATACCTCGTGGGCGCGCTCGCCGCGGCGCTGCGCCCCTGGCTCGAGACTCCGGCCTTTCGCAGTGCCTTCGCCGCCAAGGAACGGCACGGGGAGACGCTCGCCGCGCTGCCGATCCTGCTCGCCGACGACCCCCTGCTGGGCTTGAAGGGCGCCGCCACCTTCGCCTGCCGCCTGCTCGCCGCAACCACGCCATGAGCGCACCGAACCCTACGACTCCGCCATTGCTGCCCTTTCTGCTGCTGGGCCTGCGCTATTATCGTCGGCCGCGGGCCTGGGGCGGTGCGCTCGTGCTCGTGGCTCTCACGCTCGCCATGGTCGGACTGGCGCTGTGGACCAACCACTGGCAGCGGGCGCTCTTCGATGCGCTGGAGCGCCGCGATCTCGTCGAACTGCCCGCGCTCATCGCTACCTTCCTCACCATCCTCCTTCTGAGCGTGGCCGTCACGGGCGTCCACCTCCTCGTCAAACGAGGCTGGCAGCTCGGCTGGCGGCGCTTTCTCACCGAACAGCTGCTGGAGAGCTGGCTCGCACGCGGCCACCACCACCGCCTGCGCCACCTGCCCGGCGCGCACGACAACCCCGATGCCCGCATCGCCGAGGACGTGCGCATCGCCACCGAAGTGGCGGTGGAGCTCTTCCACTCGCTGCTCTACTCGCTCGCCTCCATCGTGCTCTTCGTCGATGTGCTGTGGGTGGTCGGCGCCACGCCGCACGAGTCTCCCCCCGGCACGATGGTCTGGCTTGCGCTTGCCTATGCCGGCATCGGAACGATCACCGGGGTGCTGCTGGGCCGACCGCTCACCCGGGCCACCGACCAGCAGCAGTCGCGCGAAGCCGACTTTCGCTACGGGTTGTCGCACATCCGCGACAAGTCGGAAGCGATTGCGCTCGCCCAAGGCGAAGCCTCCGAGCGCCGCCTGACGCGCGAGCGGTTCGACGCGCTCGCGCGCACCTGGTGGAAACAATCGCTGGGCTACCTCGGGCTGGTGTCGTTTTCCACCGCCTATGGCACGCTCCTGCCGGTCTTCCCCATCCTCGTGCTCGCACCGCACTATATCGCCGGCACGCTCACGCTCGGTATGCTGATGCAGGCGGCGCAGGCCTTCGAGCGGCTCACCAACGCGCTTTCCTGGCCCATCCACAGCATGGGCGATATCGCTCGCTGCCATGCTTCGATCGAACGGGCAGCAGCCTTATACCAAGATCTCACTGAACTCGAGGCAATCGAGCGGCTATGCCTGCCGGGGCAGATCTGCCGCAGCGTCGGCCCCGCGGGGCAGCTCGCGATCGAGCGGCTCACCTTGACGCTGCCCAACGGCCACCCCGTGCTGGAGAATTTCTCGCTCACCCTCACGCGCGGCGAGACCGTACAGCTCGTAGGAGACCCGAACACAGGCATCGCCCTTCTCAAGGCCATCGCCGGCGTGTGGTCCTGGGGGCAGGGCAACATCATCCTGCCCGACGGCGAGACGCTCGCCTTCGTGCCACAGCGGCCCTTCCTGCCCGAAGGGCCGCTCATCGCCGCCCTCACCTATCCGCGCGATCCAGCGGAGGTCGAGCGCAAGCGCGTCATCGACACCTTGCATGCCGTAGGGGCGGATGCGCTCATCGAACGGCTCGACGAGCACGACGACTGGAACCGCACCCTCACCGCGCCGGTCCAGCAGCGGCTCGCGCTCGCCCGCACCCTGCTCGAACGGCCCGCGTGGGTGTTCTACGAAGCCCCGGCCGACGCCGTGCCTGCACCGGGCAAATTCGACCCGGTGGCGCTGCTGCGCGAGCGCCTACCCGACGCGACGCTGGCGATCTTCTGGCCGCATCACCAGCCCTATCCCGGCGTTCAGCGCGTCGTTTTCCTCAATTGAAACGTGCCGGCAGCCAGCCGCGTGCCACCGCCTCGCGCAGGCACCACGCCGGAGTCGTCTCGGTCTTGTAGTTCCAGAAGAACCAGCCGCGATAGCGCTCGAAGGTGAGGAGCTGCGCCGCCGCGTAGCCGCGCAGCGCCACCTCCTGCTGGAAGGCGTCCAACCCTTCGAGCGGGTGCGTGGTCGGCCCGTCGGCCCACAGCGATACCTCCTGCAGCTTGAGCCCCAGGCTCCATTCGCCGCACACCGTCGGCAGCCCCAGCTCGCGCCCGATGGCATCGGCCTCGGCGCGCAGATCGACCACCGTCTTGCGCAGGTGTTCGTAGATGTCTGCCTCGAGATCCTCGGGCGTGAAGCACTGGTAGCGGTGCACGTCGAACCAGACGTTCTCGTACGGCGGCGCGTTCATGAAACCGAGATACTCGCGCCAGTCGCGGAAGCCGTCGTGGAACATCACCCCGACCGTGGGCGGGCAGTGCGCCCGGATCGCCGCGTAGGCGCGCTCGTAGTAGCGCTTGAGGATCTCGGTGGGCACGTCCCAGCGCGGCTCATTCAATACCTCGAAGGCGAAGAGTGCCGGCTCGGCGCGATAGCGCTCGGCCAGCCGCCCCAGCAGTTCGACCGAATGGTCGATGTATTCTTCCTTGGTGTGCCAGTCGCAGACATTCAAGATGCCGCCGTTGTCGAAGCCGTTCTGGCAGCCGGCGGCTGCGTGCAGGTCGAGCACCACTTTGAGTCCGAATTCTTCGGCCCAGCGCAGCGCCCGGTCGAGTACCTCGATGCCGCCGGTGACGAAAGGCTCGCGCCGCGCCCCATAGACCGGATGGTAGGGATAAGGCGGCCCCAGCACCCAGTGCCCGAAGGGAATGCGCACCGCGTTCAGCCCCCGCTCGGCGATCCAGGCGAAATCCTCCCGCGTGACCCAGCGCGCCCAGTGCGCCCGCAGCCTGGGTGCGGCCTCCTCTCCCAATGCGACGCACCACGTCGTCTCGTCGGTGGCTTCCACCCCTTCGAAGAGGCTAGGCACCATCCACTTCTCGAGCACCAGCCACGAACCCAGATTCACCCCGCGCAAGCGTTCCATCGCCCTCTCCCCGGCCGCATCGTGAAGTCATTATAGGCAGCCACGGGCATCTGCTACACTGGGATCATCGCTTTTTCCGAGCCGAACATCATGCCGCCCCGTTTCCGCCCCTGGCAGGAATGCGTCGTCTACACCGTCTGGCCGCGCAGCTTCGCCGACGGCAACGGCGATGGCATCGGCGATCTGGCCGGCCTCACCGAACGGCTCGACGAGCTGCGCTGGCTCGGGGTCGACGCCCTCTGGCTCGCCCCCATCCACCCCTCGCCCAACGCCGACTACGGCTACGACGTGAGCGACCATCTGGACGTGCACCCCGACTTCGGCACGATGGCCGACTTCCGCAGCCTGCGCGACGAGCTGCACCGGCGCGGCATGCGCCTGCTGCTCGATCTGGTCATCAACCACACGAGCGTGCGCCACCCCTGGTTTCTCGACTCGCGCTCGAGCCGAACCTCTGCCCGGCGCGACTGGTACTACTGGCGTGCGCGGCCCAACGACTGGGAAAGCATCTTCGGCGGCCCCGCCTGGACGCGGGACGAAGTCACGGGCGAGTATTACCTGCACCTCTTCTTTCCCGAGCAGCCCGACCTCGACTGGAGCAACCCGGCGGTGCGCCAGGCGCTTGCCGAGATCGCCCGCTTTTGGCTCGACGAAGGCGTCGACGGCTTTCGTTTCGACGCCCTCACCGTGCTCAAGAAAGAAGAAGGCTTGCCTGACGTCGCCCCTGGCGAACCCGGCGGCCCGCGCCCGGCCTGGTCGCGCTTCCTCGCCCGCCCCGGGCTCCTCGACTGGGTACGCGACTTCGCCGAGCGCGCCGGCATCACGCGCGACCACCTCACGCTGGGCGAGGCGAACGGCATCGCCGCCACGGACGCGCCCGCCTGGGTGGGCGAGCCGCAGGGGCCGCTGTCGGCGCTGCTGCATTTCGAGCTATGGCACATCGACACGACCGATGCGCAAGGCCACCCCGGGCTCGACACCCGCGCCTTCTCCGACACGGCGCGCTCCTGGTACCGGGCGCTCGCCCCTCACGGGGCGCTGCCGGCGCTCTACCTGGAAAACCACGATCTGCCGCGCATCGTCTCGCGCTGGGCTCCGCCCGAGCGCTGCACCCAGGCCGCCAAAGCCTTTGCCGCCGCCACCTACCTGCAGCGGGGGCTCGCCGTACTCTACCAGGGGCAGGAACTGGGGCTGCCAAATGCGCGTTTCACGCGCTCGTCCGACCTGCGCGACCCCTTGAGCCTGCGCCGCATCGCCGCCTTGCGGGCGCAGGGCATGAGCGATGCGGCGATCCTCGCCGAAATGAACCGCAGCGCCCGCGATCTCTCGCGCACCCCCATTCCGTGGGACGCGAACCGCCCGCAGGCGGGGTTCTCGAGCGCCGAACCGTGGCAGCCGATGGACCCGGCGCACATCCCGCTCGCCTGGCGCCAGCAGCGCGAGGACGAGGGTTCGGTGCTCAATTTCTACCGCGAGATACTGGCGCGCCGGCGAAGGTAAAATCGCATCATGGACCTGACCACGCCCGCGATCCTCTTTCCGGCGATCTCACTCGTGCTGCTCGCCTACGGCAACCGTTTCCTGGCGCTTGCCCAGATCATCCGGCAACTGCACGCCTCGCCCGATCGCAAGGCCGAAGTCATCCGTCGCCAGATTCCGGGCCTGAAACGACGCATCATGCTCATCAAATACATGCAAGGGTTTGGCGTGCTGGGGTTTTTGCTGTGCGCGCTGTCGATGCTCGCCCTCTTCGTGCACGAGACCCTGCTCGGCAAAATCCTCTTCGGCACGAGCCTCGCCGCCCTGGTGCTCTCCCTGCTGCTGTCGCTCGCGGAAGTGCTGATCTCCACCAACGCCCTCTCGGTCGTGGTGGAGGATCTGGAAAAAGACGGCTGAATCAGAGGCTCTTGCCCCATTTCCCCGCGAAACAGAGCTCCGCCAGCGGACGGCGCTCGCGCGGCGCGCGTTCTTTCTCGGCGAGTTCCCCGTCGAGCACGTCCGGCTCCGCCGGATGCCCCACGGCGATGAGCGAAATGACTTTGTAGCGATCCGGTACGCCGGCCACGGCGCGGATCGCCTGGGCGTCGAACCCGGCCATGGGGTGCGCCATCAACCCCAGCGCCACCGCCTGCAGGCAGAGATTCTCGGCTGCGGCGCCGCAGTCGTATTCGGCCCAGGCGTTGGGTTCGCCGTTATAGGAGAAGATGGGATCGGCGCAGACCAGCACCAGGAGCGAGGCGCGCTTCACCCACGCCTGGTTGAACGGCCACAGCGTGGCGAACGCCTTCTCCCATCCTTGCGGATCCTGGGTGCGATGCCACACGACGAAGCGCCAGGGCTGATCGCCGTAGCACGAGGGGGCCCAGCGCGCCGCTTCCAGCAGCGAGAGCACCTGCTCGCGCGTCACGGTTTTGGTTTCGTCGAAGGCGCGACCGCTCCAACGCTCGGCGATCAAGGGATGGATCGGGACTTCGGTCACGGCGGGTTTCTTCATCATTCACTCCTGGAAAAAAGGTCTTGCGGGGTATCGACGTCGGCGAAGATGCCTGTGTCGTCGATCGCAACGCCGACCACGTGCTCGGCGTCACGCCGAAGGAGCAGACGGGCCCCCACGTCGCCCGTCAGACCCAACAGTTCAGCCCGGTAAGGGGCGGCGAAACCGACGGGATGTCCCCGCCGGTCGGCGCGGCAGGCTGCGGCGAGTACCGCGCCCGCCGTGAGCGCGTCGCGCACTCCCGCGATCGCGGCTCGCGGCACCCAGGGCATGTCGGCAAGCCCGACGACCCAGCCTGTGGCCTCGGCGGTCGCGGCGACGCCCGCGGCAAGGCTCGTCCCCATCCCCTCGTCGGCGCGGGGGCATTCGATGAAGCGCAGGCGATCCGCGAAGGTCTCCGACAACACGCCTCGCACCGCCTCGTCGCCCGGTCGCAGCACCACCGCGACCCGTTCGAAGACCTCGACCCAGGACCGCAGCGCCCACACGATGAGCGGCTCGATGCGCCCCTCGACTTCGAGTAGCGCCAGCCGCTTGTCCGCCCCAAACCTCCGCGCCTGCCCCGCCGCGAGCACCAAGGCGGCGATTTCCGGTTCCTCAGGCAAGGTTTTCCCGTGCGAAAGGAAGCCGCCTCACCCGTTTCCCCGTGAGAGCGAAGAGCGCATTGGCCACCGCCGGCGCGATGGGGGGCGTGCCCGGCTCACCCACGCCGCTCGGCGGCGCTTCGCTCGGCACGAGATACACCTCCACCCGCGGCATCTCGGAATGGCGCAAGATGGGATAATCGTGGAAGTTCGACTGCACCGGCCGACCTCCCTCGAGCGTGATCTCGCCGTGCAGCGCGGCAGCCAGGCCGTAGACGATGCCTCCCTCGATCTGCTGCACCACCCCATCGGGGTTGATCACCCGGCCGCAGTCGACCGCCGCCACGACGCGATGCACCCGCACCTGGCCGTTTTCCAGCGAAACCTCGGTCACTTCGGCCACGACGCTGCCGAAGGATTCATGCACCGCCACGCCGAAGGCATGACCCGGCGCGGGCTTCGTCTTGCCCCATCCCGCTTTCTGCGCCGCTAGCTGCAGCACGGCGCGATGGCGCGAAGTACGCGGCAGGAGGCTCAGGCGGAATTTCACCGGATCCTGGCGCGCGAGGTGGGCCAATTCGTCGATCATCGTCTCGACGACGAAGGCCGTGTGCGAATGCCCCACCGAGCGCCACCACTGCACCGGCACGGGATTCTTCGGACTGTGCAATTCGACCTGGATGTTGGGGATGAAATAGGGGAGGTTCGCGGCCCCTTCCACCGAAGAGGCATCGACGCCATCCTTGATCATCGCCGCCGCCATCGGCGTGCCCTCCATGATGGACTGGCCGACGATGGTATGCTTCCACGCCACGGGTTTGCCGCCCTTGCCGATCGCCGCCTCGATCACGTCGACCCACATCGGCCGGTAGTAACCGCCGCGCAGGTCGTCTTCGCGCGTCCAGATCACCTGCACCGGCCGGCCGACCGCCTTGGCGACCTGCACCGCCTCGGTGACAAAATCGGCATGCGGATTGGCCCGCCGGCCGAAGCCGCCGCCGAGGTAAGTGGTGTAGATTTCCACTTCCTCGGGTTGCAGGCCTGCCGCGGTAGCAGCCGCCATGCGGTCGAGCGTCTGCGACTGCGTGCCGGTCCAAATCGTGCAGTGGTCCGGACGCAGGTCGACGGTGACGTTGAGCGGCTCCATCGGCGCGTGCGCCAGATACGGCACTTCGTACTCGGCGCGCACCGTCTTCACCGCCGCCTTGAGACCGGCCGCCACGTCGCCGTCGCGGCGCGCCACGGCGCCCGGCGTGCGGGCGAGCGCGAAGTACTCTTCCCGCAGTTTCGCCGTCGAAAACGCCGCCCCCTCACCCTCGTCCCATTCGGTCTGCAACAGGTCGCGCGCCGTCTTCGCCGGCCAGAAGCCGTTGGCTGCCACCGCCACGCCGGTGGGGACCTCATAGACGCCGACCACGCCGGGGACTTTCAGCGTCTCGGTGGCATCGAAGCGCTTGAGCTTGCCGCCGAACACGTGAGAACGCGCCACCAGCACCGTCACCATGTCGGGCAAGCGCACGTCGATGCCGAAGACCGCCTTGCCGGTGATCTTCTCCGGCGTGTCGAGGCGCTTGAGCGACTTGCCGATCCACTTGAAGTGCTTTGGATCCTTCAAGGGCACTTCGGCGGGCAGAGGCAGCTTGCCCGCCTCTTCCGCGACCTCGCCGTAGCTCAGGGAGATGTGGCCGTCGGGGTGGAAGATGCGCCCGTTCTCGGCCTTGCACGCACTCGCCGGCACCCCCCAGCGCTGGGCCGCCGCCTGGACGAGGAGGATACGCGCGCTCGCTCCGACGCGGCGCAGCTGCTCCCAAGAGGACGCCACGCTGGTGCTGCCGCCGGTGAGCTGGATGCCGAACTGCGTATGGTTATAGACCGCCGCCACCGGCGCCGGCTCGATGCGGATGCGCTCCCAAGGCGCATCGAGCTCCTCGTTGATCAGCATGGGTAGCGAGGTATAGACCCCCTGGCCCATTTCGGACTTGTTCACGATGAGCGTGACGGAGTCGTCCGGGGCAATGCGGATGAAGGCATTCGGCGGATAGACCTTCGCCGCCCCGGCGGCCGCTTCCTCAACCGCCCAGGCGCGTCCCCCCTTCTCCGGCAGACGGAAACCGATCACCAATCCGCCGCCGAGCACGGCCAGGTCGCGCAGGAATTTACGCCGCGCCGGACGCTGGAGTTCATTGAGCGAAATCATCATGCACCCCCTGCCGCGGCCTCGAGGATCGCCTTGCGGATCCGGTTGTAGGTGCCGCAGCGGCAGAGGATGCCGTCCATCGCCGCAACGATCTGCGCCTCGCTCGGACGTGGATGCTCAGCGAGCAAGGCCGCGGCCACCATGATCTGCCCTGATTGGCAGTAGCCGCATTGCGGCACATCGACCTCCTGCCAGGCCCGCTGAATGGCACGCCCCACCGGCGTCACGCCCACCCCTTCGATGGTGGTGACGCGCTTGCCGCTCACCATCGACACGGGCGTGACACAGGAACGAATCGCCCGCCCGTCGAGATGCACCGTGCACGCACCGCACTGGGCGATGCCGCAGCCGTATTTGGTCCCCGTGAGCTGCAGCTGGTCGCGCAGCACCCACAGGAGGGGCGTACCGGGATCGACATCGACCGTGGTCGGCCGGCCGTTGAGCGTGAATGCGATCATCGAATCTCTCCTTGGGCGTAGAAGCAGGGTGCGCTCCCTGAAACGGTCCCTCGCTGCGCGGCAATAAGGTGGGCGAGGATGGACACTGCGATCTCCGGCGGCGTGCGGCTGCCGATAGGCAGACCCACGGGGCCATGGAGGCGGGCGATCTCCTCCTCCGTCAGGTCGAACTCGGCCAGGCGCTGGCGGCGGGCGGCATTGGTGCGATGCGAGCCGAGCGCACCGACGTAAAAAGCGGGCGACTTCAGCGCCTCGAGCAGGGCCAGGTCGTCGAGCTTGGGATCATGCGTGAGCGCGACCACCGCCGTATCCTCATCGGGCTGGAGTGCGAGTACCGCATCGTCGGGCATGTGCGGCAAGAGCACGCTGCCCGGCACCGGCCACTGGGCTCGCACCTCTTCGCGCGGATCGCACACGAAGACCTCGTAGTCCAGGGCCTGGGCCATCTGCGCAAGGTAGGACGAAATCTGCCCCGCACCGATGAGGAGCAGTCGCCGCGCTGGACCATGAATCGTCTCGAGGGTCTCATCGTCGAAACGCATCACCTCGCCACGCGCTGCCGGCCTCAAGCTCACCGTCAGGGACGAGAGTTCGAGCCGGCGGCACATGCGACGACGCTCGCAGAGCGCCGCGAGCAATTCCCTCGGCCAGGACGCATCCTGCGGGACGGGTTCCACCACCAGCCGCAACAAGCCGCCGCACGGCAGACCGAAGCGCTGGGCTTCCTGAACCGAGACCCCATAGTCCACCCGCTCGACCCGCGCCCGCGGCAGACGCCCTTGACGGGCGCGTTCCGCCAGATCCTCTTCGACACATCCTCCCGAGACCGAGCCCACGCTGCCGCCATCGCTGCGCAGCACGAGCATCGCCCCGGCGGACGAGGGCTCGATCCGAAGGTCTGCACCACCGTGACGAGCCACAGCGGCATTTCGCCGCCCTGCCAGCGGCAAAGCGCCTCCAGCACTTCGCGATCGACCCCCTTCATGGCCCCTTGTCCCTAGCGGCACGACAGAAAGCATCATAGAGCTGGTCTGCCGTAGCGACAACCACGCCAGAAGCAAGGTTTATGGATGTGATAAGGAGCACCTGTCAACGCACGTTTCCCGCCTCGATCTTGCGGCGTCGCAAGTCGACGATGCTGAAATCTCCCTCCGAGAGCCGCCCCGGTGCAACCACCAGGCTCGTACCCACTTCGGCATGGTGCCGACGGGGCGCATCGACCACCACCAGGGTCGGCGCGAAAGTGTTGATCAGCGTCGTGATGGCCTGCGAACCCCCGTCCCAATCCTTGTGGGCCGGCGGAGTAGCGAAAAGGAAAATTTTCTCGTAATCCTTGAGCTCGTCGAGGACTTTCAGGACGTACTCGACCGCCCATTCGGGATAATAGAGACGCTCGCGCTCCTCGCGCCCTCCCGTTTGGCCGATCTCACCGCCCATGCCCAGCACCGCCACGTGGCCAGGCGCGAAGGCGAGTGTGCCGTGCACCCCATGCAGCATGGGGAAAGTCAGCTCGAGGTTGTAGGCTTCCCGCAGATAATCGTCGAGAGGCGCATCATGCGCGCCCGGAACGAAGAACGTCGGCACACGCAGCGCCCCGAGCTTGCCGAATACCTCACGATAAGCATCGGCGCGATGCACGCCTCCCGTGCCCACCAAATCGCCGACGATCATGACCGAATCGACGTCGAGCTCGCTGGCCGTTTCTACCAGCCGGTCCAGGAGATCGAGCTGTCCGGCAATGTGGCTCGTTGCCAATACCCGCCTCGTGTGTTTGCGCATGATGACTTTCCTCCTTTTCCCTATCCGCGATGGCATCCGTTCGTCGTTATAGGGAAGAGCGCGGGATTTTGCAAGGCTTGCTTTTCGCCGCCCTGATTCCTATAACGGAGTCGGCAGTCAGTCGAACCACTTGCCCAAGGAGGGTACCAATGAGCGACATCATGGCGGTTTCCCGCTTCGAACGACTTTTCCGGCGCACGGCCGGGCTCGACGTCGACAAGAACGACCTGCGGCGGCTGACCGAATTCCTCGACCAGAAGCTCTACGATCTGCTGCTCGTCAGCCAGGCGGCGGCCAAATCCAACGGCCGCGACGTCATCCGCCCTTGGGATCTTCCCCTGACCAAAGGGCTGCAGGAAAGCATGCACGCTTTCCGCGAGCTCGACGAGGAGCTCGAGCTCGCGCCCATCCTGGAGCAGCTCGCCAAGCTGCCCCAACTCGATCTCGAATACGACGAGGAAGTCCGTGCCATGCTGCCGCAGATCGTCGGTGGGCTGACGGTGGCCCTAGCCTGGACTTTCCGGACGCTCGACCCCGACGTGAAGAATCCCGATACGACGCACTGGGATCGCGCCATCGAGATCTTCAACCGTCTGTTGTAGCCGCGCCTCTTGCTGGCACACCGCCGGGCGAGGGCCTAGCGATGAATGATCGCTTGCAGTACATTCCCGTTTCGAGGAGCAACCCATGAGCATTCCCGCCAAGGCCTATGCCGCTTTCGATCCACACTCTCCACTCGTTCCCTGGGAGATCGCCCGCCGCGACCCTGGGCCACACGACGTGCAGCTCCAGATCCTCTACTGCGGCGTCTGCCACTCCGACCTGCACCAGGCGCGCAACGAATGGAAGAACACGATCTATCCCTGCGTCCCCGGGCACGAGATCGTCGGGCGCGTGGTCGCCGTGGGTGAGAAAGTCACCCGTTTCAAGGTCGGCGATCTGGCCGGAGTCGGCTGCATGGTCGACAGCTGCGGGCATTGCGACGCCTGTGCGAGCGGCGAGGAGCAATACTGCAGCGAAGGCTTCGTCGGCACCTACAACGGCCGCGGCCCCGGCAGCGAAAACACCTACGGCGGCTACTCTCAGGTCATCGTGGTGAAGGAATCCTTCGTGCTGCACATCAAGCATCCAGAAAAGGACCTTGCCGCCGTGGCGCCGCTGCTGTGCGCCGGCATCACCACCTATTCGCCCTTGCGCCATTGGAAGGTTGGCCCAGGCAAACGGGTGGGCATCGTCGGCCTGGGCGGACTGGGGCACATGGCCGTCAAGCTCGCCCACGCCATGGGGGCCCACGTGGTGCTCTTCACCACCTCGCCCGCCAAGACGGCCGACGCCAAGCGGCTCGGCGCCAACGAAGTCTGCATTTCCAAGGATCCCGAGCAAATGGCCCGCTACCGCGAGCAGCTCGATTTCATCCTCGACACCGTGGCCGCTCCGCACCGGCTCGACGACTACCTGCAGCTCTTGAAACGCGACGGCACACTCACCCTCGTGGGCGCCCCCTCCGAGCCGCATCCTTCGCCCGCCGTCTTCAACCTGCTCTTCCGGCGCCGGAGTCTTGCCGGATCGCTCATCGGCGGCATCCGCGAGACGCAGGAGATGCTCGACTTCTGCGCCGAGCACGGCATCGTCTCGGACATCGAGCTCATTCCCATCGACTACATCAACACCGCCTACGAGCGCATGCTGAGAAGCGACGTGAAGTACCGCTTCGTCATCGACATCGCCGCTTCGCTGAAATGAGCATGAAGGAGCCTTCACCATGAAACGACTGGAAAACCACGTCGCGCTCGTCACCGGCGGCGGACAGTTGCTGCTTGCCATCATCCATCCAGCACCCAGCAAGGAAACCCCACGCGGCATTCTTCTTTGGGCGCCTGCCCAGGCAAGCATCGGCCTGTTCTTTGGCGCCGCTCTGCCATAGCCGCGCATGTCCACCCAACCGGAGCGACTATGAGTGAGCGCGGCTCACGGCCCGCTGGCTGTGGCAGTCCACCGGCGAGCGCGCGCGAGCGCACGGCCGGGAGTACACCCCACCTGCTGATCGTATGGCACTCGCGCACCGGCACGGCCCGGCAGATGGCCGAGGCGGCCCGCGACGGCGCCCTCGAAGTCCTGCGCGAACTCGACGCCGTCGCGCGCGTGCCGATCGGTCTGCGCCGGGCGGCAGAAGTCACGCTCGAAGAGGTGCTCGCCGCCCAGGGCTATCTCTTCTGCGCCCCGGAAAACCTCGCCACCCTCTCCGGCGAGATGAAAGAATTTTTCGATCGCTGCTACTACGGTGTGCTCGATCGCGTCAATGGCCGGCCCTACCTCGCCCTGGTCGCCGCCGGCAGCGACGGCAGCGGCGCCGTGCGCCAGATCGAACGCATCTGTACCGGCTGGCGCCTGCGGCCACTCGCCCCCGCCCACATCGTGCTCACCCACGCGCAGACGCCAGACGCGATCATGGCCCCGAAAACGCTGCCCGAGGCCGAACGCGAGCGCTGCCGCACCCTGGGCGCGACCATGGCGGCCTGGCTGGCATGATCCGGCGAAGCACGCTCACACCGCGCCCGGAGCGGAATACATGGGTTTGCCGTCGCTGAGAGAGATCCAGCCTTTGACGATGCGGTAGATCACCCAGACCCATGCCGCGAACAAGATGAAGTATCCTACCGCCACGAACGCGGTGAGCACCCCTACCAAGCTCCACAGCAGGCTGTACCAGAAGGTGCGGCGCTGCCACAGGAAGTGCGATTCGACCCAAGTGCCGCGCACATCGGGATATTTCACGTAGTTGACGATGATCCCTACCAGGTAGGTGACCCCCAGGATCAAGGAGATCGCATAGAGCGCGTAGACGACGGTCGCCCATTTCTTCGCTTCCTGGATCCTGCTTGCATCGTTCGACGTGGCCGCATCGATGATTTCCATGAGACTTCCTTTCCGGCAGAATAGATAAGGTAAAACTGGGACCATCTTAGCGAAAAATGGCAAGAACCCCCAAAAACCGGACAGGCGATCGATCGTGAAGCAACCGCCTGATTCCACCTTGCGCGGCCGCGGCGCCTCGAGCGCACCGCCACACCGCTACGCCCGCCTCGCGCGCGAGCCTTTCGACGACGGCTGGGCGCAAGAAGAAGAGGCATCTCCAGCCCCGCCGACCGAAGTGCGCTGGGAAGAGGCGCGCAGTGCGATCACCGCCAACCGCTCGCCCGACCTGGGGTTCGACCGCTCGCTGAACCCCTACCGCGGCTGCGAGCACGGCTGCGCCTATTGCTACGCCCGGCCGATGCATGCCTGGCTGGACCTCTCACCGGGGCTCGATTTCGAACGCATCATCATCGCCCGGCGCCATCTGGCCGAACGCTTGCGCGAAGAACTCGCCCGGCCGAGCTATCGACCTGCGCCCATCGCGCTGGGCACCGCCACCGACGCCTGGCAGCCGGTGGAGCGCAAACTGGGGCTCACGCGCGCGGTGCTGGAAGTGCTCGCCGAAGCGCGCCATCCGTGGTCGGTCGTGACCAAGGGCAGCGGCATCCTGCGCGATCTCGACCTGATCGCCCCCATGGCTGCTTCGGGCTTGTGCGAAGTCTATGTGACGCTCACTACGCTCGACGCCGAACTCGCCCGCCGGCTGGAACCGCGCGCGGCAAGCCCGCGGCGACGGCTGGAAGTGATCGCGGCGCTCGCGCAGGCCGGCGTGCCGGTGGGCGTGAGCCTCGCGCCGCAGATCCCCTTCCTCACCGAAGACATGGAAGCCGTGCTCACCGCCGCGGCCGAAGCCGGCGCGGTGGGCGCCTTCATGAGCATTCTGCGCCTGCCGCACGAGCTGGAGGGGATTTTCGACGACTGGCTGCAGCGGCATTTCCCCGAGCGGCGCGAGCGCATCCTCGCGCGGCTACGCGAGCTGCACGGCGGAGCGCTCGACGGGCCGTTCGGCGTCCGCTTCCGCGGCCAAGGCCCGTGGGCGGAGCTACTCGCCCAGCGCTTCGCGATCGCCCGCCGCCGCGTCGGGCTCGACCGTCCGCTGCCACCCCTTGCCGTGCACCTCTTTCGCCCGCCGGCAAAGCGCGCCGGCGAACCGGTGCAGCAGGCGCTTTTCTGAAACAGATTCGCCCTTCCTGGGCTAGCCCTATTCCCCTGCGCTCACGGTTTGCACGGTTTTTTTCTGGTTGAACCGCCCCAATTCCTGCATCAGGCGCACCAACTGCGGCTGCTTGCTCTGGAGCAATTCCTGGGCGCGCTGCGGCGCGAGCTCCTCGTCGTTCGGGCCGCTGATGCGCTTGCCCACAAACCCCTGCATCTTGGTCGGCAAAGCAATCTTGACGTCGGCATCCTTATAGCCCACGCGCGACCAATCGCTGAACACGACGTACTCGCGCCGCTTGCCGGAAAAGAGATCGTAGCCGGAGGAATAGTCTTCGGGCGGATTCTTCACGCCCAAGAGCGGCATGAGGGTTGGAACGACATCCAGGTGGCTGCTCAGCTGCTCATGCACGGCCGGAGCACGGCCCGGAATCCACAGGATCAGCGGGGTGCGTGTCTGCGGATCGGAAAACGTCGAGTTGTGCCCCCAGTAGCCGTTTTCCATGAACTCCTCGCCGTGGTCCCCCAGCATCACGACGAGGGTGTTCTCCAACAGGCCATGCGTCTCGAGATACTCGAGGATCCGAGCGAATTGGCTGTCCAGGTGATGCACGGCGTTGAGGTAACGGTTCTTGATCGGGACGATGTCTTTTTGCAGCTCGTCGCGGTCGAGCGTGGCGTAGTTGATGTCGTCGCGATAAGGCGTGCGGATCACGCTCTCCGGCGGGAAGTAGTAGCGCGCATGCGGCGACTCGAAGAACATCCAGGCGAAGAAAGGCCGAGCGGGATCGCGCGTGTCGATGAATTTCAGCAGATCGGAGACGTTCTGCCGGTCTTTTTCCCATCCGGCAAGGGGCGCGTCGATTTCATGCAGCTGCTCGCGCGGCACCTGGCTGAAGACGGTCTGATCGAACTCCGGATAGCTGAATTTGGCGCTGGTGTACAAGGACATCTGATAACCCTGCTGCTGCAGCACCTCGATGAGGGGCGCACCTCGGCGTCCTTTGAGGAAAGCGTCCCAGTAGGTACCGGGCAGCCCCGTCATCATGGTAAAGATGCCGATCCGGGTGCCGTTGCCGCCGCTGTAATGATTGGCGAATACCTGCGCCTTCTGGGCGAAAGCCCAGGTGGCCGGCATGATTTCCGGATCGAGGGTATCGGCGCGCCAGGATTCGGCCACCAGCCAGACGATGTTGTAGGGCTTCTCCGGCTTGGTGAATTCCAGCGGCTTGGCCGGGTATTGCAGGCGTCCTTCCAGATCCAAGGATTTTTCCTGCGCCGCCACCTCGAAGCCCAGCTTCTTGAAGAGGCTGCGGGCCGTGGTGCCGACGTAAAAAGGCACTTCCTGGGTGAGTTCGAGCACGTCGGACTTGCCCATCGCGCTCGCGTAGGCATGGACGGAATGATCCCCCAGCATGGAGAACAACAGCAGCACGAGCAGCGGTCGCGCCAGCCGCCGCACTTCCCAGCGCAGCAGCGCGAAGCGCCGGCCCGAGAAGGCGAGCAAGAGGAACAACAGGGCATGACCGAGGAAGAACGCCAGACCGATCAACGCGAAGCCCAGCGTGGAGGAAGCGCTGCCGCCCAGCGATTCGAGGCCGCCCGGCGTCATCACCAGATTGACGACGAACCCGTTGATGAACATGCCGTAGAGGGCATGGATCTTGGCATTGGCATAGAAAAAGAGGGTGGTCAGGGCTCCCGTCAAGACTGCCATGACATTGGCGGCCAAAACGGCGCCTCGCGGCAGGCGCAACCACCGCCACGGCCACGGACGGCCGGCGAGCCAAGTGAGCACCAAGGCCGGCAGCAAGTAGAGCGCGTTATAGCTCGCGAACGCATTGACGAGGAACAAGAGATTGCCGTAGCCACCGCCGGCTGCAGCCGCAAAGTCGACGTTCGCGGCGTTGATCCACAGCAGGACCAGATAAACCAGCGCGAAATAGGCGAACCGTACACTGCGCCAGTAGGTATGTTCGTTCAAGGGGTGCCGCTCCATCGTCAAACTCGGAAAGGTTTTTGGATCGTCGCCAGCCGGAAGATGCCGCATTGCGCGATCCTTGCTTGCGCCGGCGGCTGCATCGACCGGATTCGACCGCCCCGCCGCCGCCGAGTTCTCACGGCCACCGCCAGCCCACGGATGAGGCGCGCCGCGTCCGAACCGCGCGCATCTTATCCCATGAACGGGTGAAGATGTTATACTGAAATTTTTCCATGTTTGTCTGACGCCCATCTCATGATCGTCATCACCGGCGGCGCCGGCATGATCGGCAGCATCGTCGCCTGGCAGCTCAACCGCCAAGGGCGCGACGATCTGCTCCTCGTCGATCGGCCAACCCATCCCGAGCAGTGGCAGAATCTCTGTCACCGCACCTACGCCGATTATCTCGACAAGGATGAGCTTTTTCCTTGGCTCGAGCGTCATGGCGCGCAGGTCGAGGCCGTCATCCACATGGGCGCCATCAGCGACACCACGGAGCGCGACTGGAACCGGCTGCTCGAAGCCAATCTGCGCTATTCGCAGCGGCTGTGGCAATTCTGTACGCAGCAGGGAGCGACGTTCCTCTACGCCAGCTCGGCCGCCACCTACGGTAACGGCGAGCGCGGCTACAGCGACGCGAGCATCGACGGCCTGCGCCCGCTCAACGCCTACGGCTACTCCAAGCACCTGTTTGACCAATGGGCGCTGCGCCAGGCCGCAGCCGGCCATGCCCCGCCGCGCTGGGCCGGGTTCAAGTTTTTCAACGTCTATGGACCCAACGAATACCACAAGGGCCGCATGGCGAGTGTGGCCTACCATGCGTTCACCCAGTTCCGCACCGGCGGAACGGTGCGCCTGTTCAAGAGCGATCGCCCCGACGTGGCCGACGGCATGCAACTGCGCGATTTCGTCTATGTCAAAGACGTTGCTGCGGTCGTAGCCTGGTTTCTCGCCGCCCCGCGCCCTTCGGCCCTCTACAACGTCGGCACCGGTCAGGCCCGCGCCTTCCTCGACCTCGCCACGGCCGTGATGGAGAGCTGCGGCGCACGCCCCCACATCACCTGGATCGACATGCCGGACGACCTCAAAGGCAAATACCAGTACTACACGCAGGCCGACATCGGCAAACTGCGCGCGGCGGGCTACGACCAGCCCTTCCATACGCTGGAAGAGGGCATACGCGACTACGTGCAGAATTACCTTCTGCAGCCCGACCCCTATTGCTGAGACCTCGGGAACCGAATGATTCCGGAACAGGCCATACGGCAAGCGCTGAGCGCACATCGAGCAGCCACCGAACAGCTGCATGAGCAGATGCCGCTCCTCATCGAGATGGGCATGCGGCTGCGAAGCTGCCTCCTTGCCGGCGGCAAGATCCTGCTGCTGGGCAATGGCGGCAGCGCGGCCGATTGTCAGCACATCGCCGCCGAGATCGTCGGCCGCTACAAGCGCGAACGCCGCGGTCTGCCCGCCATCGCGCTCACCACCGACACCTCCATCCTCACGGCCGTGGGCAACGACTACGGTTTCGAACACGTCTTCTCGCGCCAGGTGGAAGCGCTATGCACCCCGAAAGACGTGGTGATCGGCCTCTCCACCTCCGGCAACAGCCCCAACGTGCTGGCCGCCATCCACACCGCGCGCCAAATCGGCGCGTTCACCATCGGACTGACCGGCGGCGGGGGCGGTAAACTCGCGCAATGCTGCGACCTGAGCCTCGTCGTTGCCAGCAACGACACGCCCCGCATCCAGGAGGCCCACATCCTGGTCGGTCACATGCTCTGTGACCTCATCGACGCCGAAACCCTCGATTCCACACCATGCAGCAACGGCTGATCGAGGCGCTCCGTCAGGGTTTTCCCGCCGACGCCTGGGCCCTGGTGATCGGCGACCTCATGCTGGACCGCTATCTCTGGGGCAAGGTCGAACGCATCTCGCCGGAAGCGCCGGTGCCGGTGGTGTTGCTGGAAAAGGAATCGAGCCGCCCCGGCGGAGCAGCCAACGTGGCGGCCAACCTCGCCGGCCTGGGCCTGCCCTGCCGCCTGCTGGGCACCGTCGGCGACGACGCGCCCGGACGCGAGCTCGTCGCAGCCATCGCCAGTCAAGGCGTCGGCACCGAGGCGCTCTTCACCTCGTCTTCGCGCCCCACCACCACCAAGACCCGCATCCTTGGCGGCCACCAGCAGATGCTGCGGCTCGATCGCGAAGCCACGGCCGCCCCCGACGCTGGCGAGCAAGAGGCCCTGAGCCGCCTGCTGCGCGAGATGATGGAACGGAAACCGGCCGTCGTCGTCCTCTCCGATTATGCCAAAGGCGTCCTGACCCCCGAGCTTTGCCGGCTCGCCATCGACCTCGCCGCCCAGGCGGACATCCCCGTACTGGTCGACCCCAAGGGGCGCGACTACGGCAAATACCGCGGCGCGACCGCCCTCACGCCCAACCGGCGGGAAACCGCCGAAGCCTGCGGCGTCTCCGGCCAGGATCTCGACGAGCTCCTGCAGGCCGCGCAGGCGCTGCGCCGCGCCCTCGATCTGCGCTTCCTCGCCGTCACCCGCAGCGAGGAGGGCATCACGCTCCTCGACGAGACGCGCACGCTCCATCTGCCCGCCATGGCGCGCCAGGTGTTCGACGTCTCGGGGGCTGGGGACACTGTCATCGCCACGCTGGCCGCGGGGATGGTGGCCGGGCTCGAGCCGGCCGAGGCGCTGCATCTGGCCAACCTCGCCGCCGGCATCGTGGTCGGCAAGGTGGGCACCGTGCCCATCGCCCGCGAGGAACTGCTGGCCGAACTCGCGGTCGAGGAAGTCCGCGAGCAGGCGGACAAGATCTGCGACCTGCCGCAGCTGCTGGCGCGCGTCCGGCAATGGCGCGCCAACGGTGAGTGCATCGTGTTTACCAACGGCTGCTTCGACCTCCTCCACGCCGGCCACGTCGTCTATCTGGAACAGGCGGCCAAGCTGGGGGATCGCCTGGTGGTCGGGCTCAATACCGACCGCTCGGTACGCGCCCTCAAGGGTCCGAGCCGGCCGGTCATCCACGAACAGGACCGCGCCCGCGTGCTCGCCGCCCTGGAAGCGGTCGATGCCGTTGTCCTGTTCAACGAAGACACGCCGCTCTCCCTGATCGAAGCCATCCGCCCGGATGTGCTAGTCAAGGGCAGCGACTATACCGAAGACCAGGTGGTGGGCGGCAAGGAAGTCAAATCCTGGGGCGGGAGGGTTGCGCTCATCGACGTCGTGCCGGGACGCAGTACCAGCAACATCCTGCGCAAGCTCGGCAGCGCATGAGGCGCGAGCGACTGCAGGGCAAGGCGCACGGAGCGCAGGAGGCGAGACATATCATGAAGATAGGCGAGCATCCGAGCACCGCGCAA
>NZ_JSYB01000018.1:0-109077 GCF_054823945.1 Tepidiphilus sp. HLB4
CTTGCGCTTCGCCATCCGTGAAGGCGGCCGTACCGTCGGCGCCGGCGTCGTCTCCAAGATCATCGAGTAATTGCCTTGCCCGTACAGCCCGGCGGGGATCGCTCCGCCGGGTTTTTCTTCTCCCTCGCTCTTTGGAATGAATCATGAACAACCAGAAGATCCGCATCCGCCTCAAGGCATTCGATTATCGGCTGATCGACCAGTCCGCGCACGAGATCGTCGAGGCGGCCAAACGCACCGGCGCCGTCGTCCACGGCCCGATTCCTTTGCCGACCAAGATCGAACGCTACAACGTGCTGCGCTCGCCGCACGTGAATAAGACTTCGCGCGACCAGTTCGAGATCCGCACGCACCGGCGTCTGATGGACATCGTCGAGCCCACGGACAAGACCGTCGATGCGCTGATGAAGCTCGATCTGCCCGCCGGCGTGGACGTCGACATCAAGCTGATGTAACCCCCGCTTGCATGCGGGATCGAACCGCCTTATAATGACGTGTTTTCCCCGCTGCGGCGGGTCGTTTTTCGTAAACGTCCGGTCAATCGTAACCGGTTCGAGGAGAACAACATGAGTCTAGGCCTTGTCGCTCGCAAGGTGGGCATGACTCGGATTTTCACCGAAGATGGCCAGTCCATCCCGGTGACCGTGCTCGAAGCCTCAGCCAACCGTGTGACGCAACTCAAGACGCCCGAGACCGACGGCTATGCCGCCGTCCAGATCGGGTTCGGGTCGCGCAAGCCCTCGCGCACCACCAAGGCGCTCGCCGGGCATTTCGCCAAGGCGGGGGTCACTGCGGCGCGCGTGCTGCGGGAATTCCGCGTCGATCCTGCCGAGCTCGCTTCGCTGCAGCTCGGTCAGGAACTGTCCGTGACGATGTTCCAACCGGGACAGAAAGTCGACGTCACTGGCCGCTCCATCGGCAAGGGCTTCGCCGGCGCGATCAAACGCCACAACTTCAGCTCCAACCGTGCCTCGCACGGCAACTCGATCACCACGCGCGCGCCCGGCTCCATCGGCATGGCGCAGGATCCCGGCCGGGTCTTTCCCGGCAAGCGCATGGCGGGGCATCTGGGCGACGAGACCGTCACGGTGCAGAATCTCGAGATCGTGCGCGTCGATGCCGAACGCAATCTCCTGCTCGTCAAGGGGGCGGTTCCCGGTGCCAAGGGCGGCGACGTGATCGTGCGCCCGGCGGTCAAAGGCTAAGGCGAGGTGGATATGGAACTCAAGCTATTGAATGCGCAGGGTCAGCCTGCCGGAACCGCTCAGGTCTCCGACACGCTCTTCGCCCGCCCCTACAACGAGGCGCTGGTGCATCAGGTCGTCGTCGCCTATCAGGCCAATGCTCGGCAAGCTACGCGCGCCCAGAAAGATCGCTCGCAGGTGCATCACTCCACCCGCAAGCCGTGGCGCCAGAAAGGCACGGGCCGCGCGCGCGCCGGGATGACCTCCAGCCCGCTGTGGCGGCATGGTGGCAAGATCTTCCCGAGCTCGCCCGAGGAAAACTTCAAGCAGAAGGTCAACCGCAAGATGTTCCGTGCGGCCATGGCCACCATTCTCTCGCAGCTCGCCCGGGAAGACCGCCTGGCGGTGATCGACGACTTCCGCGTCGAGGCGCCCAAGACCAAGCTCGTCGCCCAGAAGATCAAGGACATGGGTCTGGCCGGTACCCGCGTGTTGCTCGTCACCGACGAACTCGACGAGAACCTGCTGCTCGGCAGCCGCAACCTCAAGGACGTGCTGGTGCTGGCGGCGCATGAAACCGACCCGGTGGCGCTGGTGCATTTCCCCAAAGTGCTGCTCACCAAGGGCGCCGTGGCCAAATTCGAGGAGATGTGGCAATGACGATCAGCGAAGAACGCCTCTATCAGGTTCTGCTCGGACCGCAGATCTCGGAGAAGGCCACGATGCTTGGGGAGCGCCTCAACCAGGTGGTGTTCCGCGTCGCCTCCGATGCGACCAAACCCGAGATCAAGGCCGCCGTCGAAAAGCTTTTCGAGGTCGAAGTCCAGGGCGTGCGGGTGCTCAACGTCAAAGGCAAGGAAAAGCGGATGGGGCGCATCACCGGCCGTCGTTCCGGCTGGAAGAAAGCCTTCGTCTCGCTCAAGCCGGGCCAAGAGCTCAGCTTCATGGCCGGGGAGTAAACCATCATGGCAGTGATCAAGATGAAACCGACTTCGCCTGGCCGCCGTGCCATGGTGCGGGTCGTCAACAAGGAACTCTACAAGGGGCGGCCGTATCCCTCTCTCGTCGAGGCGATGACGCGCCTGGCGGGCCGCAACAACGCGGGGCGCATCACCACGCGGCACAAGGGCGGCGGGCACAAGAAGTTCTACCGCATCGTCGACTTCCGCCGCAACAAGGACAACATTCCGGCCAAGGTCGAACGCATCGAATACGATCCGAACCGCTCGGCACACATCGCGCTGCTGTGCTATGCCGATGGCGAGCGCCGTTACATCCTCGCGCCGAAGGGGCTGACGGTGGGGCAGACGGTGATGAGCGGCCCGCAGGCGCCGATCAAGCCCGGCAACGCGCTGCCGATCCGCTCCATCCCCGTGGGTTCGACGCTGCACAACGTCGAGCTCGTTCCGGGCAAGGGCGGGCAGCTTGCCCGAGCCGCCGGGGCGTCGGTGCAGCTCGTCGCGCGCGAAGGCGCCTATGCCCAGGTGCGGCTGCGCTCGGGCGAGGTGCGTAAGGTCCACGTCGAGTGCCGCGCCACCATCGGCGAAGTCGGCAACGGCGAGCATTCGCTGGAAAAACTCGGCAAGGCCGGCGCCTCGCGCTGGCGCGGGATCCGTCCCACCGTGCGCGGCGTGGCGATGAACCCGATCGACCACCCGCACGGCGGTGGCGAAGGGCGCACCGGCGAAGGCGGCGTGCCGCGCAGCCCGTGGGGTCAGCCGACCAAGGGATATCGCACTCGCCGCAACAAGCGCACGGACAACATGATCGTCCAGCGCCGGCACAAGCGTTAAGGGGTAAGCCATGGCACGTTCAGTCAAAAAAGGGCCGTTCGTCGACGCCCATCTGCTCAAGAAGGTCGAGCAAAGTCGCGCGACCAACGACAAGCGTCCGATCAAGACCTGGTCTCGTCGCTCCACGATCATTCCCGAGTTCATCGGGCTGACGTTCGCGGTGCACAACGGCCGGCAACACGTCCCGGTCTTCATCACCGAGGCGATGGTCGGGCACAAACTCGGCGAATTCTCCTTCACCCGCACCTTCCGAGGGCACGCCGCGGGCAAGAAGGCCAAACGCTAACGCTCGAGGATACGAGATATGGAAACCAAGGCTATCGTGCGCGGCGTGCGCCTTTCTCCCCAGAAAGGCCGACTCGTCGCCGACCTCATCCGCGGCAAGCCGGTGGCGCAGGCGCTCGACATTCTCGCGTTCTGCCCGCAGAAAGGCGCGCATTTGATCCGCAAGGCGCTCCTGTCGGCCATCGCCAATGCCGAACACAACGACGGTGCCGACGTCGACGAGCTCAAGGTCAAACGCATCATGGTCGAGAAGGGCGTGGTGCTCAAGCGCTTCCGGGCGCGGGCCAAAGGGCGCGGGGCGAAGATCCTCAAGCCCACGGCGCACATCATCGTTGCGGTCGGAGAATAAGGAGCAAACATGGGACAGAAAATCCATCCGACCGGCTTTCGCCTCGTCGTCACCCGTGACTGGGCTTCGCGCTGGTTCGCGCCGAGCAAAGATTTTCCGCGCCTGCTGCAGCAGGACGCCCAGGTGCGCGGCTACCTGAAGAACAAGCTCAAGCACGCCGCGGTGAGCCGCATCGTCATCGAGCGCCCGGCCAAGAGCGCCAAGATCACGATCCACTCGGCGCGTCCAGGCGTGGTCATCGGCAAAAAGGGCGAAGACATCGAGCTGCTCAAGGCCGACCTCAACCGCCGCATGGGCGTGCCGGTGCACCTCACGATCGAAGAGATCCGCAAGCCCGAGCTCGACGCGCAGCTCATCGCCGAGTCGGTCGCCACCCAGCTCGAGAAGCGCATCCAGTTCCGGCGGGCGATGAAGCGCGCGATGCAAAATGCCATGCGGCTCGGCGCCAAAGGCATCAAGATCATGACTTCCGGCCGTTTGGGCGGAGCCGAGATCGCGCGTTCCGAATGGTATCGCGAAGGCCGCGTGCCGCTGCAGACGCTGCGCGCCGACATCGACTACGGTTTTGCCGAGGCGCAGACCACTTACGGCATCATCGGCGTCAAGGTCTGGCTCTACAAAGGTGACATCCTGGCGCGCAACCAGGCGCCGCAGGAGCCCGTCGAACGGGAAGCCCGGCGTCCTTCGCGGGGCCGTCGCGAAGAAGGAGAGGGCGCGCGTCGTGGTCGTCGCACCCGCGCCGCCAAAGCGAACGTAACTTCGGGAGTGGGCGATGCTGCAGCCGAAACGAACTAAATTCCGCAAGGTCCAGAAGGGCCGAAACAAGGGACTGGCGACACGCGGGGCTTCCGTTTCCTTCGGTGAATTCGGTCTCAAGGCCATCGGTCGCGGGCGACTGACCGCCCGCCAGATCGAGGCCGCGCGGCGTGCCATGACCCGCCACATCAAACGCGGTGGGCGCATCTGGATTCGCGTGTTCCCCGACAAACCCATTTCCAAGAAGCCGGCCGAAGTCCGGATGGGGAGCGGGAAAGGGAACCCCGAATACTGGGTCGCCGAGATCCAACCGGGCAAGGTGCTCTACGAGATGGATGGCGTGAGCGAAGCGCTCGCCCGTGAAGCCTTCGCGCTCGCGGCCGCCAAGCTGCCCTTCAAGACCATCTTCGTCACCCGCAAGCTGGGAGCGGCATGATGAAAGCCAAGGAACTGCGCGAAAAAAGTGTCGCCGAGCTCGAGCAGGAGCTGATTGCGCTGCGCAAGGCGCAATTTTCCCTGCGGATGCAGCAGGCGACGCAGCAACTGACCAATACCGCGGCGATGCGCGCCACGCGGCGTGACATCGCCCGCATCAAGACCCTGCTGCGGGAAAAAGGGGTGCGTAAATGACCGAAGAAGTGCAAAACAAGACCCGGCAGCGCATGGTCGGGCGCGTCGTGAGTACGGCCCGGGCCAAGACCGTGGCCGTGCTGGTGGAACGTCGCGTGGCGCATCCGCTTTACGGGAAGATCGTTACCAAGTCCCGTAAATTCCATGCTCACTGCGAGGACCCGGCCGTGGCGCTCAACGACATCGTCGAAATCGAGGAGTGCCGTCCGATCTCCAAGACGAAGACGTGGAAAGTCGTCCGGCTCGTCGCCAAGGCGGCGTTGGCCTGATTTTTTCCCTTGCATTTTCCTGCCGCATCAGTTATAGTGCCGGACTCTCGCCCCGTCGTATGGCGGGGCGCTTCGCTTTCCCGTCCGCCCGTCGATGAAGTCGGGCGGACGTGCGAGTCCAAGACTGTCCGCACTTGCGGTATAAGTTGGAGAAATTCATGATCCAGATGCAGACCCTCTTGCAGGTCGCCGACAACAGCGGCGCGCGCAAGGTCATGTGTATCAAGGTGCTCGGCGGCTCCAAGCGCCGCTACGCCAACATCGGCGACATCATCAAGGTGTCGATCAAAGAGGCCGCGCCGCGCGGTCGCGTGAAAAAGGGCGATGTGTATAACGCCGTCGTGGTGCGTACCGCCAAGGGCGTGCGCCGCCCCGACGGTTCGCTCGTCAAGTTCGACGGCAATGCGGCCGTGCTGCTCAACAACAAGTTCGAGCCGATCGGTACGCGCATCTTCGGTCCCGTCACCCGCGAGCTGCGTACCGAGCGCTTCATGAAGATCGTCTCGCTCGCCCCCGAAGTCATCTGAGGTGTCGCAATGAAGAAGATCCGTAAGGGCGATCAGGTGATCGTGATCGCCGGCAAAGACAAAGGGCGCCGGGGGGTGGTGACGCGCCGCGTCAATGACGAGAAGCTCATCGTCGAGGGCATCAATCGCGTCAAGAAGCACGTGCGCCCCAATCCCTTGCGCGGAATCCCCGGCGGCATCGTCGAAAAAGAGATGCCGATCCACATCTCCAACGTCGCCTTGTTCAATCCGCAGACCCAGAAAGCCGACCGGGTCGGGATCCGGGTGCTGGAAGACGGCCGCAAGGTGCGCTTCTTCAAGAGCACCGGCGAATTGGTGGATGTCTAAGGAGCGAACATGGCCCGGTTGCTGCAACAGTACAAAGAAAAGATCGTGCCCGAACTCATCAGCAAGTTCGGCTACAAGTCGATCATGGAAGTGCCGCGCATCACCAAGATCACGCTCAACATGGGTGTGGGTGAGGCGGTGGCCGACAAGAAGGTTCTGGAAAATGCCGTGAAGGATCTTGCCGCCATCTCCGGTCAGAAACCGGTGATCACCAAGGCGCGCAAGTCGATTGCCGGCTTCAAGATCCGCGAAGGCTATCCCATCGGCTGCAAGGTGACCTTGCGCGGGGAACGTGCCTACGAGTTCCTCGATCGGCTCATTTCGATCGCGCTGCCGCGTGTGCGTGACTTTCGCGGCGTGGGCGGAAAAGGGTTTGATGGTCGCGGCAACTACAACCTTGGGGTGCGCGAGCAGATCATCTTTCCGGAAATCGAATACGACAAGGTCGATGCGCTGCGCGGCATGAACATCACGATCACGACCACGGCGAAGACCGACGAAGAGGCCAAGGCGCTGCTGGCCGCATTCAAATTTCCCTTCCGGAATTGAGGCTGACATGGCAAAGAAATCGATGATCAACCGCGAGGAAAAGCGTCGCAAGCTCGTGGCCAAGTACGCGGCCAAGCGTGAAGCGCTGCTCGCCAAAATCCAGGACATGAGTCTGTCCGAAGAAGAGCGCATGCAAGCGCGCTTCGAGCTGCAGCAGCTGCCGCGCAACGCCAGTCCCACGCGGCTGCGCAACCGCTGCGCGATCACCGGCCGTCCGCGCGGAACCTTCCGCAAATTCGGGCTGTGCCGCCACAAGCTGCGCGAGATGGCCTTCCGCGGCGAAGTCCCCGGCATGACCAAGGCGAGCTGGTAAGGGAGTCCGAAGATGAGCATGTCTGATCCGATCGCCGATATGTTGACGCGCATCCGCAATGCGCAGAAGGCGGAGAAGCCCACCGTCGAGGTTCCCGGCTCCAAGCTCAAGGCCGCGATCGCCCGAGTCTTGCACGAAGAGGGCTACATCGATGGGTTCGAGGTGCGTCAAGAGGGGCCGAAGTCGACCCTGGTATTGAAGCTCAAGTATTACGCCGGTCGCCCCGTGATCGAACACATCGAGCGGGTCTCTCGTCCCGGTCGCCGTATCTATCGTCCGGTTGCCGAGCTGCCCAAGGTCATGAACGGCCTGGGCGTGGCCATCGTGTCGACCCCCAAAGGGGTGATGACCGATCGTGCCGCCCGCAAGGCGCAGGTTGGCGGCGAAGTGCTCTGTTACGTCGCCTAAGGGAGATCGAGATGTCGCGTATCGCAAAACAACCGATCGAGGTTCCGGGTGGCGTCGAGGTGAAAATCGACGGCAGCCGCGTGGCGGTCAAGGGGCCGCTCGGTGCACTCGAGTTCGCCTTCAATCCGGCCGTACGCATCGTCAAGGAAGGTAACGTCTTGCGCTGTGAGGCCGACGAAAAACTTCCCGGCAGCGATGCTCAGGCTGGTACCGCCCGTGCCATCCTCGCCAACATGGTGCATGGCGTGGCCAAGGGGTTCGAGCGTCGCCTTACCCTGGTCGGCGTGGGGTATCGGGCGCAGCTCCAGGGCAACAAACTGAACCTTTCCTTGGGCTACTCGCATCCGATCGAGCACGAGCTGCCTGCCGGCATCAAGGCCGAAGTGCCTCAGCCGACCGAAATCGTGCTCAAAGGGGCCGACAAGCAGCAGCTCGGTCAGCAAGCCGCCAAGATCCGCGCCTATCGTCCGCCGGAGCCTTACAAGGGCAAAGGCGTGCGCTATGCGGATGAAATCGTGGTCTTGAAAGAGACCAAGAAGAAATAAGGGCATTCGATCATGAACAAGAAACTTGCACGTCTGCGCCGCGCCCGCAAAACCCGGGCGAAGATCGCGCAGCTGAAGGTGCCGAGTCTGACGGTCTACCGTTCCAACTCGCACATCTACGCCCAGATCATTTCCCCGTGCCGTTCGCGCGTTCTCGCTGCAGCGTCTACGCTCGACAAGGACCTGCGCGAAAAAGTGAGCAATGGCGGCAACAAGGCCGCCGCGGCGCTCGTCGGCCGCGCCATCGCCGAGAAGGCCAAGGCGATCGGCATCGAGACGGTTGCGTTCGATCGCTCGGGGTATCTCTATCATGGTCGCGTGCAAGCCTTGGCTGAGGCCGCGCGCGAAGCCGGGCTCAAATTCTGATACGGGAAAAGCGATGGCCAGGAATCAGCAAGACAAGCGGCGGCCTGCAGAGGAGCGGCAGGACGAGCTCAATGAAAAGATGGTGTCGATCAACCGCGTCAGCAAGACCGTCAAGGGCGGCCGCATTTTGAGTTTTGCGGCGCTGACGGTCGTTGGTGACGGTGACGGCGGCATCGGTATGGGCAAGGGCAAGGCGCGCGAGGTGCCGGTAGCGGTGCAAAAGGCGATGCAGTCGGCCCGGCGCGGCATGGTCAAGGTGCCCCTGAAAAACGGCACGATCCAGCACACGGTGATCGCCAAGCACGGTGCCTCCACGGTGATGATGAAATCCGCCCCTCCGGGGACCGGGATCATTGCCGGCGGCGCGATGCGTGCGGTGTTCGAGGTGATGGGCGTCAAAGACGTCATCTGCAAGATCGTCGGCTCGACCAATCCGTACAACGTCGTGCGTGCCACGATCAAGGGGCTGACGGCCACCCGCCGCCCCTCCGAGCTCGCTGCCAAGCGTGGCAAGACCATCGAAGAAATCGTGGAGTGAGCCATGGCGAACGATAAAGTCAAGGTGACCCTGGTCCGGTCGCTGATCGGCACCCGGAAGGATCATCGCGCCACCGTGCGCGGGCTCGGCCTGCGACGCCTCAACCATACGGTGGAACTGGCCGATACGCCGCAGGTGCGCGGCATGATCGCCAAGGTTTCTTATCTCCTGAAGGTCGAGGGCTGACATATGCGACTCAACACCATTCAACCGGCCGAGGGGGCCAAGAAGGCGAAGAAGCGGGTCGGACGCGGCATCGGTTCGGGCTTGGGCAAGACCTGCGGCCGCGGCCACAAAGGCCAGAAATCGCGTTCGGGCGGCTTTCACAAGGTCGGCTTCGAGGGCGGTCAGATGCCGCTGCAGCGGCGCCTGCCCAAGCGCGGTTTCGTTTCGCCCACGGCCGGTGACGTCGCCGAGGTGCGCCTCTCCGATCTCGAACGCATCCCGGTCGACGACATCGACCTGCTCGTGCTCAAGCAGGCGGGCGTGGTGCCGCGCGCGGCCAAGGCGGCCAAGGTGATCCTTGCCGGCTCGCTCACGCGCAAGCTCACCCTGCGCGGCATTGCCGCCACCAAAGGGGCCAGGAACGCGATCGAGGCGGCCGGTGGCACCCTTGTCGACGCCTGAAGCGGGTAGCCCGTCGTGACCAAAGCGACCCAACACGCCTCGGTCGGGAAGTTCGCCGATCTGAAACGCCGCCTCTGGTTTTTGCTGGGAGCGCTCGTCGTTTTCCGGATCGGCGCGCACATTCCCGTGCCGGGCATCGACCCGGCCAAGCTCGCCCAGCTCTTCCAGACGCAGGGCGGTGGCATTCTCGGCGTCTTCAACCTCTTCTCCGGCGGAGCGCTGTCGCGCTTCACGATCTTCGCGCTCGGGATCATGCCCTACATCTCGGCTTCGATCATCGTGCAGCTCATGTCTTACGCCTTTCCGGCGCTCGAGGCATTGAAGAAAGAAGGCGAAGCGGGGCGGCGCAAACTCACCCAGTACACCCGCTATGGCACGGTGGCGCTGGCGCTGATGCAGGGCTTGGGGATTGCGGTCGCCCTTGAGGCGCAGCCAGGGCTGGTGCTCGAGCCGGGCCTGATGTTCCGTTTCGTCACGGTGGTGACGCTGGTCACCGGCACCATGTTCCTCATGTGGCTGGGCGAGCAGATCACCGAGCGCGGCATCGGCAACGGCATCTCGCTCATCATCTTCGCCGGGATCGCCGCCGGTCTGCCGAAGGCTCTGGGCGGACTCTTCGAGCTCGTCTCGAGCGGTTCGATGCATCCGCTCTCGGCGCTCTTCGTCTGCGCCCTGGTGGTGCTGGTGACGGCCTTCGTCGTCTTCGTCGAGAAGGGGCAGCGCAAGATCCTGGTCAATTACGCCAAGCGTCAGGTCGGCAACAAGATCTATGGCGGCCAGAGCTCGCACCTGCCCCTGAAGCTCAACATGGCCGGTGTCATTCCGCCGATCTTCGCCTCGTCCATCATTCTCTTTCCTGCCACGCTCGCGCAGTGGTTCGGGGCGGGCGAGCGCTTTGCTTGGCTCAGGGATCTCGCGGCGGCGCTCTCGCCCGGTCAGCCGGTGTATATCCTGCTCTATGCCTTGGCCATCGTCTTTTTCTGCTTCTTCTATACCGCGCTCGTCTTCAATGCGAAGGAAACGGCGGAGAACCTGAAGAAGAGCGGTGCCTTCGTGCCCGGCATCCGTCCGGGTGAGCAGACGGCGAAATATCTCGACAGGGTGCTGATGCGGCTCACGCTCGCCGGGGCGATCTACATCACCCTCGTGTGCCTGATCCCCGAGTTTCTCATCCTCGAGTGGAACGTGCCGTTCTACTTTGGCGGGACGTCGCTGCTCATCATCGTGGTCGTGACGATGGATTTCATGACGCAAGTGCAGTCGTACGTGATGTCGCACCAGTACGAGAGTTTGCTCAAGAAGGCAAACTTCAAGACCGGCGCGCTGCGGAGGAAGTAAGGGATGGCCAAGGAAGACGTCATCGAAATGCAGGGCGAGGTGATCGAGACGCTGCCCAACGCGACTTTTCGCGTGCGCCTCGAGAACGGCCACGTGATCCTCGGCTATATTTCGGGCAAGATGCGCATGCACTACATCCGCATTCTTCCCGGCGACAAGGTGACGGTGCAGCTCACGCCGTACGATCTCACGCGCGGTCGCATCGTATTCCGTTCCAAGTGAAGAATCCAAGGAGAACTCCATGAAAGTCCAAGCTTCCGTGAAGCGGATCTGCCGCAACTGCCGTATCGTGCGGCGCAAGGGCGTGGTGCGGGTCATTTGCAAGGAAGCGCGCCACAAGCAACGCCAAGGTTGAAGCCGGGGCGCGAATCTTTTATACTTGAGAATTTCGTTTTTTGGGGTGAGTGCAGATGGCCCGTATCGCTGGGGTGAATATCCCGAATCACAAGCATACCGAGATCGCCCTCACGGCGATCTACGGCATCGGTCGTTCCCGTGCCCGCAAGATTTGCGAGGCCGCGGGCGTGCAGCCGACGGCCAAGGTCAAGGATCTGACCGAAGCCGAGCTCGAGCGCCTGCGCGAGGAAGTCGCCAAGTACAAGGTCGAGGGCGACCTGCGACGCGAGATCACCATGAACATCAAGCGGCTGATGGACTTGGGCTGCTATCGTGGTATGCGCCATCGCCGCGGACTGCCCGTGCGCGGACAGCGTACCCGTACCAACGCGCGCACCCGCAAAGGTCCGCGCAAGACCATCGCTGGCAAGAAGAAATGATGAGGTCGTTCCATGGCTAAGACTACGACGAAGGTGCGCCGCAAGGTCAAGAAGAACGTTGCGGAAGGCATCGCCCATATCCACGCGAGTTTCAACAACACGATCATCACGATCACCGACCGTCAGGGCAACGCGCTCTCGTGGGCAACCTCCGGTTCGGCTGGCTTCAAGGGCTCGCGCAAGAGCACGCCGTTCGCTGCCCAGGTGGCGGCCGATGCCGCCGGCAAGGCAGCCCAGGAATGCGGCATCAAGAGCCTGGAAGTGCGCGTGCAGGGTCCTGGCCCGGGGCGTGAATCCTCGGTACGGGCGCTCGCTGCGCTCGGGATCCGCATCTCCAGCATCCAGGACGTGACGCCGATTCCGCACAACGGCTGCCGTCCGCCCAAGAAACGTCGGATCTAACAGGAGTCGAACGTGGCACGCAATCTCGATCCCAAGTGCCGGCAGTGCCGGCGGGAAGGCGAAAAGCTCTTCCTCAAAGGGGAAAAATGCTTCACGGACAAGTGCGCGATCGAGCGCCGTAGCTATGCCCCAGGTCAGCACGGTCAAACCTCCGGTCAGCGCCTGTCCGAATTCGGTCAGCAGCTGCGTGAAAAGCAGAAGATCCGTCGCCTCTACGGGGTGCTGGAAACCCAGTTCCGCCGCGTCTATGCCGAGGCGGCCCGCCGTCGCGGCCAGACCGGCGAGAACCTGCTGCAACTGCTCGAAGGCCGGCTCGACGCCGTGGCCTACCGCATGGGCTTTGGCGCCTCACGCGCCGAGGCGCGCCAGATCGTGCGCCACAACGGCGTGACGGTCAACGGTCGCCGCGTCAACATCCCTTCCTACCTCGTGCGCCCGGGCGACGTGATCGAGCTCACCGAGAAGGCGCGAGGCCAGCTTCGCGTGAAGGCGGCGCTGGAAGCGGCCGCGCAGCGCGGTTTTCCCGAGTGGATCGAAGTCGACGTGCAAGCGGGCAAGGGGGTGTTCAAGGCCTATCCGCAGCGCGCCGAGCTCTCGCCCACGCTCAATGAAAACCTCGTGGTCGAACTCTACTCGCGATAAGCCCCTCGCAGCGACGAGAAACTGAGGATACGCATCGATGTCTTTGGATAGCCTGCTGAAACCGCGCAGCATCGACGTGGAAAATCTGTCGCCGGTGTTGGCGCGCGTCACGATGGAACCGTTCGAGCGCGGCTTCGGCCATACGCTGGGCAACGCGCTGCGGCGCGTGCTGCTGGCGGCGCTGCCCGGTTGCGCGCCCACCGAGGTACGCATCACCGGACTGCTGCACGAGTATTCGACGATCGAAGGCGTGCGAGAAGACGCCGTCGATCTGTTGCTCAATCTCAAAGGCGTCGTGTTTCGGCTGCATGAGCGCGACGACGCGACCGTGCGCCTCGAAGCCGTGGGGCCCAAGGTGGTGCGCGCTGCCGACATCCAGCTGGGTCACGGCGTCGAGGTCATCAACGGGGACCACGTCATCGCCCACGTCGAAGAGGGCGGCCGCCTGGAGATGGAGATCCGCGTGCAGCGCGGCCGGGGGTACGTCCCGGCCTCCGCGCGCAAGACGGAGGGCGATCGTGCCATCGGTCACATCCTGATGGACGCGTCCTTCAGCCCGGTGCGGCGCGTGGCCTATACGGTCGAGAGCGCTCGTGTCGAGCAGCGCACCGACCTCGACCGTCTGGTGCTCGAGCTGGAAACGAATGGCTCGATCGATCCGGAGGAGGCGATCCGCTACGCCGCCCGGGTGCTGGTCGACCAGCTCTCCGTCTTCGCCGATCTCGAAGGGCGGCAACCTGCCATCCGTTCCGAGAGCGGCGCGGCGATCGATCCGCTTCTGCTGCGCCCGGTCGACGACCTGGAGCTCACGGTGCGCTCGGCCAATTGCCTCAAGGCCGAGAACATCTACTACATCGGCGACCTGATCCAGCGCACCGAGCAGGAACTCCTGAAAACCCCCAACCTCGGCCGCAAGTCGCTCAACGAGATCAAGGAAGTTCTCGCCGCGCACGGTCTGACGCTGGGAATGAAACTGGAAAACTGGCCCCCGCCCGGTTTGGAAAAACTCGGCTGACGGTCAACGCACGAGGAAAGAACAATGCGTCACGGAAACGGATACCGCAAGCTCAACCGCACGACGAGCCATCGCCAGGCGTTGATGCGCAATCTGGCCAACGCCCTGCTGCGCGAAGAGGTCATCAAGACCACCCTGCCCAAGGCCAAGGAACTGCGCCGCTTCGTCGAGCCGCTCATCACGCTGGCGAAGAAGCCGACGCTGGCCAATCACCGGCTCGCCTTCGCCCGTCTGCGCGATCGCGAGATCGTGCTCAAGCTCTTCAACGAAATCGGCCCGCGCGTGCAGAACCGTCCCGGCGGTTACACTCGCGTGCTGAAGTTCGGCTACCGTGACGGCGACAACGCGCCGATGGCGATCATCGAGCTCGTCGACCGTGCCGGTGCCGAGGCCCAGCCGGCGCAGAACGCAGGCTGATCACTCTCTCCTTGGCGGGGAGCAGACCGAGCGCCGCACCGCTTTCCGGGTGCGGCGTTTCGCTTTTTTCAGCCTTGCGCAAGCCGCCCGGCGAGGTAGCGCCCGGTCGCGGAATCCGGATGATGGGCGATCGTCTCGGGCGTGCCGCAGGCGACGATCCGGCCACCGTCGGCCCCCGCGCCAGGCCCCAGGTCGATCACCCAGTCGGCGTGGGCGATCACGTCGAGCTGATGTTCGATCACCACCACCGTATTGCCCCGGTCGCGCAGGGCGAAGAGCGCAGTGAGGAGCTTCTCGACGTCGGCCCAGTGCAGCCCCGTGGTCGGCTCGTCGAGCACGTAGAGGGTGTGCCCCGTGTCGCGGCGCATCAGCTCCGCGGCGAGTTTCAGCCGTTGGGCTTCGCCGCCGGAAAGGGCCGTGGCGGGCTGGTTGAGCGGCAGATAACCCAATCCCAGTTCTCGCAGGGTCTCCAGCTTGCGCCGCAGCGCCGGGTGCGAGCCGAAGGGATGCAGTGCCTCTTCCACGGTGAGCGAGAGCGCCTCATGGATGTTCAGTCCGCGGTAGCGGATCTCCAGCGTCTCGCGGTTGTAGCGTTTCCCGCCGCAGGCCTCGCACGGCAGGTAGACGTCGGGGAGGAATTGGAGGTCGATGCGCCGGTAGCCCTCGCCTTCGCATACTTCGCAGCGCCCCCCTTTCACGTTGAAGGAAAAGCGGGCGGCGCGATAGCCCCGGGCGCGCGCTTCGGGCGTCGCGGCGAAGAGCTCGCGTACCCCGTCCATGATCCCGGTGTAAGTGGCCGGGTTCGAGCGCGGCGTGCGTCCGATCGGGGACTGATCGACGCGGATGAGTTTGTCGATCGCCTCGATCCCCGCAACCCTATCGCAGGGGGCGCGGTATGGGCGGCCAGTGAGATGTCCGAGGACGGCCGGCACCAGCGTCTCTTCCACCAAGGAAGATTTTCCCGAGCCGGAGACCCCGGTGACGACGACGAGCCGTCCCAGGGGAATTTCGACGTCGATCCCTTGGAGATTGTGGGCGCGGCAGCCGTACAGCCGCAGCATCGGCTCGCCTTCCCGGAGCGGGAGGGGGCGATGGGCCACCTGCAGTGGCCGTTTCAGATAGGGGGCGGTTCGGGAACGTGGCGAGGCGAGTAGCGCCGGCAGTGGCCCCGAGACGAGGATCTCGCCGCCTTCGCGCCCGGCGCCGGGGCCTATCTCCACCACGTGATCGGCGCGGCGAATCGCCGCTTCGTCGTGTTCGACCACGACCACGGTGTTGCCCAGATCGCGCAATTCCTCCAGCGTGCGCAGCAAGTCGTCCTGATTGCACGGGTGCAACCCGATGGAAGGCTCGTCGAGCACGTAGAGTACCCCGGTGAGCCCCGAACCGACCTGGCTCGCGAGCCGGATGCGCTGCGCTTCCCCGCCGGAGAGGGTATGCGAGGCGCGATCGAGCGTGAGATAAGCAAGGCCCACCTGCAGCAGAAAGCGCAGGCGCGAGCGGATCGCGCCCAACGTCAGCTCGGCCACTGGATGCGCGGCGCAGGCGGCGGAGATTTTTTCGATCGCCGCGGCGCAGCCCGACAAGGGCAGCGCCGTGAGCTCCGGCAGGCTCATCCCCGCCACGCGCACGGCCCGGGCGAAGGGTTGCAAGCGGCTGCCGCTGCAGGCAGGGCAGGGCAGGTCCTGCCAGGGCAGATCCAGCTTCTTCTCCTTGCGCGCTCTGTCTTCATCGGGGCGGTGGCGCCGCTCGAGATAGGGGATCCAGCCCTCGAAAGGATGGGACTGGCTTACCGTGCGGCCGCCATCGAGCGGGTAGCGAAAGTAGATGGCTTCTCCCCCCGAACCGAAGAGCAGGACCCGGCGCACCGGCTCCGGCAGCTCCTGCCACGGCGTGTCCAGGGAGAAACCGTAGTGCGCCGCTAAATCCTCCAGTAGCCGCGCCGAGAAGGCATTGTCCGCATCGAGCCCGGGTAAGGCGCCCTCGCGCAGGCTGCGTGCGCCCGCCGGCAGGCGATCGGTATCCAGTCTCCATTGTCGTCCCGTGCCCTCGCAGGCGGGGCAGGCGCCGGCCGGGTGGTTGAAGGAGAAACACTGGGGTTCGAGCGCAGGGGCGGTGAAACCGCAGCGAGGGCAGGAGGGCGTGGCGCTGAAGACCAGCTCTTCGCCGGCGTCGAGGTTGCGCACGATGCAGCGCCCGTGTCCCATCTTGAGTGCCAGTTCGAGCGAATCGGCGAGCCGGGCTCTTGCCTCGCCGCGCACGCGGATCCGGTCGATCACCAGGCGCAGCGGTCCGGCGGGCGCTTCTTTCAAGCCGTCGAGCTCGATGAACTCGCCTCCGGCTTCGAGGCGGGTGAACCCCTGCGCCCGCAAGGCCGCGAGCGTGCCGCCGGCTTCGCCCTCGATCGCGACAGGAGCGAGTAGGGCGATGCGCCGCCCGGCCAGGGTGCGCGACAGCTCCTCGACGAGCTCGCTCACCGGGCGATGCGTCAGCGCCTCTTCCGGATGTTCCGGACAATGCGGCGTGCCCAGGCGGGCGAAGAGCACGCGCAGATAGTCGTGGATCTCGGTGAGCGTGCCCACCGTCGAACGCGGGCTGGGGGTGAGCGTCTTCTGCTCGATGGCGATGGCCGGAGAGAGCCCCTCGATCGCATCGACCTCGGGCCGCGGCAACTGGTCGAGGAACTTGCGCGCCTGGGTGGAGAGCGATTCGACGTAGCGCCGTTGTCCTTCGGCGTAGAGCGTGTCGAAGGCGAGCGAAGACTTGCCGGAGCCGGAGACGCCCGTGATGACGATCAGTCGATGTTGGGGAAGATCGAGATCGACGTTCTTGAGATTGTGGGTACGCGCGCCGCGAATACGGATGAAGGCCATGGAGAGGCGGCTGGCAAGAAGGCACGAGGTGCGGCGTAACTGCCCGCGGGGGAGGATTTTCGTGTCTGCAGATGGGTCGTGCAGGATTCGAACCTGCGACCAACGGATTAAAAGTCCGCTGCTCTACCGGCTGAGCTAACGACCCGTCGAAGAAGGCAGAATTATAGGGAATCGTCCGCAGAACTGTCAAGCGATTTCCGCGTCTTTTCCTTCTGGGCAGGGCAGAGAAGGATGGCGAGGCTGCGCTTTCCTTTGACGCCTCATTATGGAACAATAGCAGCAACGAAGAATCGAGGAAACGACCATGCTCGACCGGGAAGGATACCGCCCGAACGTCGGCATCGTGCTCGTCAACGCGCGCAACGAGGTGTTCTGGGGCAAACGGATCCGCGAACATTCCTGGCAGTTCCCGCAAGGCGGCATCAAGAAAGGGGAGACGCCGGAAGAGGCAATGTACCGCGAGCTGCATGAGGAAGTCGGGTTGCTGCCGCAGCACGTCCGCATCCTGGGGCGCACGCGCGACTGGCTGCGCTACGACGTGCCGCGGCGCTGGGTGAAGCGCCAGTGGCGCAATGTCTATCGAGGGCAGAAGCAGATCTGGTTCCTGCTGCGTCTGGTGGGGCGTGACTCCGACGTCTGTCTGCGCGCCACCGCACACCCCGAGTTCGATGCCTGGCGCTGGGCGCACTACTGGGTGCCGCTCGATGCGGTGATCGCCTTCAAGCGCCGCGTCTATCAGCTTGCCCTGATCGAACTGTCGCGCTATCTCGACGTGCCGCCACCGCACACCCAGCCGCAGTATCGCGAGCTGATCGAGGAACTGCCGCCCGACTTGCCTGCCGCGCCGCGAATGGAGGAACGCCATGGACGCTGAACGGCTCGACGCGCTCGACCGGATGATCGTGGAATTCGATCGCGCCTTGCGCACCGTGTTCGCGCCGGCAAGGGGTGCCCGGCCCATGCCCGGGGCCGATTTGCCCGGCGGCCCGCTCGAAGAGGCCGAGCGCCGGCACGTGGAGGGGCTGTTGCGGGTGGATCACACCGGCGAGATCTGCGCCCAGGCGCTCTATCAGGGGCAGGCGCTCACCAGCCGCGACCCCGCGATCCGCGAGGCGCTGCGCCGCGCCTCTGACGAAGAGGTCGATCACCTCGCTTGGACCGAAGCGCGTCTGCATGAGCTCGGCGGACGGACCAGCCTGCTCGATCCTCTGTGGTATCTGGGTTCCCTGGCGATCGGAGTGGCGGCAGGGGTGGCAGGGGACGACTGGAACCTGGGCTTTCTCGCCGAGACCGAACGTCAGGTCGAGCGCCACCTCGAGGGGCATCTGCAGGCGCTGCCGCAGGCGGATCGGCGCAGCCGCGCCATCCTCGAGCAAATGAAGGAAGACGAGGCGGGACATGCCCGGCTCGCGGAGTCGCTTGGCGCCCGGCCTCTGCCAGCGCCGATCCGCGGCGCGATGAGGCTCGCTTCCAGGGTGATGACCACGCTCGCCTACCGCATTTGAATCGCCGCCAGCGGCGGGGTCACGCTTCCTCGACGATCTCCCAGGTGTGTTCGAGTTCGGCCGTCTTGCCGAGCATGATGGACGCCGAGCAGTATTTTTCCGCCGAGAGCTTCACCGCCCGCTCGACGCGGTCCGCATCCAGTCCCCGGCCGCGCACGACGTAGTGGAAGCGGATGCGGGTGAAGACTTTGGGGTCGCTCGGGGCGCGTTCGGCCTCGAGCCGTACTTCGCAGCCGCGCACCGCCTGCCGCCCTTTTTCCAGGATCATCACGATGTCGAAGGCGGTGCAGCCGCCGGCACCGGCGAGCAGCAGCTCCATGGGGCGCGGCGCCAGATTCCGTCCGCCCGCCTCCGGGGCTCCGTCCATGGCCACCAAGTGACCCGAGCCCGTCTCCGCCAGAAAAGTGCGCCCCTCGACCCAGCGAACCGTGCATTCCATGTCACATCCTCCGTGTTTTGCGCAGTGCAAGATTGTAGGGGATTTCTTGATAAGAGAGTCTGATTTTGTTATCGAAAAGTTTATTGTGCAGCGCGCCATTTTTTCTTGCTTTTTACGCCAGGCATCCCTATCATACGCATCAACGAATCACGACTTGTGTGGTTCGACCGGTGTCTCCTCCACCCTCCTCCTTTGGTGTGGATTGAACGCCGCCTCTTCGAGGCGGCGTTTTTTTTTTCGTCTGCCCTGGAGGATGCGATTGACAAGGGGGCTCTCCTTGCGCTAACATCGCCTGCTTTCCAGAAGGGCCAGACTCGGGCCTGAGATGATCGAGGATACGCATGAAAACGTTCTCCGCCAAGCCGCACGAAGTCACGCGTGACTGGTTCGTCGTCGATGCGTCGGGCAAGGTGCTGGGTCGGCTCGCGGCCGAGATCGCCCGTCGCCTGCGTGGCAAGCACAAGGCGATCTACACCCCCCACGTCGATACCGGTGATTACATCGTGGTCGTCAACGTCGACAAGATCCGCGTCACGGGCAACAAGGCTACCGACAAGAAATACTACCGCCACTCGGGTTATCCTGGCGGTATCTATGAGACTACATTCGAGAAGCTGCTGCAGCGCCATCCCGAGCGGGTGCTCGAGAAAGCGGTCAAGGGCATGCTGCCCAAGGGGCCGCTGGGTTACGCGATGCTGAAGAAGCTCAAGTGCTACGCCGGCGCCGAGCATCCGCACGCCGCGCAGCAGCCAAAAGTGCTGGAAATCTGAGGAGTCAGCGATGGCGGTGTCGTACAATTACGGAACGGGGCGGCGCAAGGAAGCCGTCGCCCGCGTGTTCATCAAGCCGGGTTCGGGCAATATCGTCGTCAATGGCAAGCCGCTCGACGAATTCTTTTCCCGCGAGACGGGGCGCATGATCGTGCGTCAGCCGCTGAGCCTGCTCGAAGTCGAGAATCGGTTCGACATCATGGTCAATGTCGACGGCGGCGGCGAGTCCGGCCAGGCCGGCGCGGTGCGCCATGGCATCACCCGGGCGCTCATCGATTACAACCCGGAATGGAAGGCGCAGCTGCGCGCTGCCGGGTTCGTGACGCGCGACGCGCGCGAAGTCGAGCGCAAGAAAGTCGGCCTGCGCAAAGCCCGTCGCGCCAAGCAGTTCTCCAAGCGCTGACCGTCTTCGTCGGTTCCGTTTCATGGAAAGCCACCCCCGCGGTGGCTTTCGTCGTTTTCGGATGGCGCTCTCGATTTTTGATCGCGGCCGGGTGATAATCGCATCTGGTGATCCTTGGAGGTCGGACGATGATCAAGGTAGGGGTTGTCGGTGGCACGGGCTATACGGGCGTAGAATTGCTGCGGCTGCTCAGCCACCATCCCGAGGTGTCGCTCGAGGCGATCACCTCGCGCACCGAGGCCGGAATGCCGGTGGCCGAGATGTTTCCCAGTCTGCGCGGCCACGTGGACTTGCGTTTCGCCACGCCCGACGAAGCAAGGCTCGAGCGCTGCGACCTCGTCTTCTTTGCCACCCCCAACGGCGTGGCGATGAAAGAGGCGCGGCGACTCCTGGATGCCGGAGTGCGCCTCATCGATCTCGCAGCGGATTTTCGCCTGGCCGACGTCGACCAATGGGAGCGCTGGTATGGCATGACGCATGCCGCACCCGAACTCCTTGAGGAAGCCGTCTACGGCCTGCCGGAAGTCGAGCGCGAGGCGATCGCCCGTGCGCGTCTGGTGGCCAACCCTGGCTGCTATCCCACCGCGGTGCAGCTCGGTTTCCTGCCGCTGCTCGAGGCGAATGCCGTCGCGCGCGACGGGTTGGTGGCCGATTGCAAGTCTGGCGTCTCCGGTGCCGGGCGCAAGGCCGAAGTGCATACGCTCTTTGCCGAAGCCGCGGACAACTTCAAGGCCTACGGTGTGGCTGGTCACCGCCATCTGCCCGAGATCCGTCAAGGGCTGCAGCGCATCGCCCGCGGCCTGCCGGTGGAATTGACCTTCGTGCCGCATCTCACGCCCATGATTCGCGGCATCCATGCCACCCTCTATGCGCGGCTCACGGACCCGTCACTCGACGTGCAGGCGCTCTTTGCCGAGCGCTATGCCGGAGAACCCTTCGTGGACGTGCTGCCGGCTGGTTCGCATCCGGAGACGCGCTCGGTGCGCGCGAGCAACCTGTGCCGCATCGCCGTGCACCGGCCGCAGGGAGGTGACGTCGTCGTCGTGCTCTCCGTGATCGACAACCTGGTCAAAGGGGCGGCAGGGCAGGCGGTGCAGAACATGAACCTGATGTTCGGTTTTCCGGAAACCCTGGGGCTAGACCTGGTGCCAGTGAGCCCCTGAAACCACGGGAACGGCGCGCGCCATTTCCGGTCCATAACTCCGTCGCGCCCGCGACGACCCTGACGAGGAGCCCATATCATGACGACCGAAACCCAGACCGACGACGTGCTCATCTTTACCGACAGCGCCGCCGCCAAGGTGCGCGAGCTGATCGAAGAAGAAGGCAACCCGGACCTCAAGCTGCGCGTGTTCGTGACCGGCGGCGGCTGTTCCGGCTTCCAGTACGGCTTCACCTTCGACGAGGAAGTGGCCGAAGACGACGCCGTGATCGAGAAGGGCGGCGTGACGCTGCTCATCGATCCCATGAGCTACCAGTACCTGGTCGGCGCCGAGATCGACTACGTGGAAGGAATCGAAGGGGCGCAGTTCGTGATTCGCAACCCCAATGCCACCACCACCTGCGGCTGCGGACAGTCTTTCTCCGTGTGACGCTTTCGGCAAAGATCGGCGAACGATAAGGGAGGGAGCGATGCAGATCGCAGGGGGAGTGTTTCTCATCACCGGTGGCGCCTCCGGCCTGGGAGCGGCCACCGCCCGCATGGTCGTGGCCGGTGGCGGCAGATTGGTACTTGCCGACCTCGACGAGGCGAAGGGCCAAGCGTTGGCCGCCGAACTGGCTGGTAACGCCTATTTCGTACGCACCGACGTCACCGACGAAGCGAGCGCCAAGGCAGCCGTCGCGGCGGCGGACGAGCGCTTCGGCCGGCTCGACGTGCTGGTCAATTGTGCTGGCGTCGCTCCGGCCGAGAAGATCGTCGGCAAGGAAGGTCCGCACCGGCTGGAATCTTTCGCCCGAACGATCCAGATCAACCTCATCGGCACCTTCAACCTGATGCGCCTGGCCGCTGCCCGCATGAGCGCCAACGAACCCAATGCCGAGGGGGAGCGCGGTGTCATCGTCAATACGGCCTCCGTGGCCGCTTTCGACGGTCAGATCGGGCAGGCGGCCTATGCCGCTTCCAAGGGGGGAGTGGTGTCGCTCACCCTGCCGGCGGCGCGTGAATTGGCCCGCTGGGGGATCCGGGTGATGACCATCGCTCCCGGGATCATGGAAACGCCCATGCTGTTGGGGATGCCGGCCGACGTGCAGGAGTCCCTGGGTAAGATGGTACCCTTCCCGCCGCGCATGGGGCGTCCGGCCGAATATGCCGCTCTGGTGCGGCACATCGTCGAGAACGTCTATCTCAACGGGGAAGTGATCCGCCTCGACGGCGCCATCCGCATGGGGGCAAAATGAACCGCAGCGGAGACGAACGAAGGCAGGGATGAACGAGACCACCTTGGAGCGGGCGGAGAGCGCTGCCGGCGCAGAGGAAAGCTGCTATCACTGTGGCCTGCCGATCCCGCCCCAGACGCATTTCACCGTGGTGATCGACGGCCGGGCGCGGCGCATGTGCTGTGCTGGCTGTGCCGCCGTGGCCCAGGCCATCGTCGATAACGGTTTGTCCGACTACTACCGCCATCGCGATGCCATGCCCGAGCCGGTGCGAGAAGCCCTGCCCGAGGTGGTGCGCGAGCTCGAATCCTTCGATCTGCCCGAGCTCACCGAGCAAGTCTCGCGGCCGGTGGGCGAGCACGAGCGCGAGGTCACCCTCATCCTCGAAGGCATCACCTGCGCGGCCTGCGTCTGGCTCAACGAACAGCACCTGCGCCGTCAGCCGGGCGTCACCCACGTCGAGATCAACTACGCCACCCGCCGTGCGCTGGTGCGCTGGGACCCGGAGCGCACCAGCCTGTCGCGCATCCTCAAGGCGATCGCCGAGATCGGCTATCGCGCCCATCCCTTCGATCCGAAGAAGGCCGAGGAAGTGGCCCAGCGCGAACGCCGTTCCATGCTGTGGCGCGTCTTCGTGGCCGGCTTTGCCTCGATGCAGGTGATGATGTATGCCATTCCCACTTACTTGGCAGGTGAGGGGGACATGCCGGCCGACATCGAACGCCTGCTGCATTGGGCAAGCCTCGTGCTGACCCTGCCGGCGGTGTTTTATTCCTGCGGACCGTTTTTTGCCAACGCCTGGCGCGACCTGAAGCTGCGGCGCATCGGCATGGACGTGCCGGTGGCGCTGGGCATTGGCGTGGCGTTTCTCGCCAGCCTCTGGGCGACCGTCAGCGGCCAGGGCGAGGTCTACTTCGATTCGGTGTCGATGTTTGCCTTTTTTCTGCTGGGGGGGCGTTTCCTCGAAATGCTCGCGCGCCAACGGGCGGTGCGTGGCCTGGAAGAAGTCGCCCGCGTCATCCCTGCGGTGACCGAACGGCTAGAGTCTGGTACCTGGGAACGGGTGCCGGTGGCGCGGCTCGCGCCGGGCGATCGCATCCGCGTGCGTCCTGGACAGACCATCCCCGTCGATGGACGCGTGGGTTTGGGACACAGCGAAGTGAGCGAAGCCATCCTCACCGGGGAGAGTCGCCCCATCCCCAAGGCCGAAGGGGATCTGGTGCTCGGTGGCAGTCTCAACGGCGGCGGGGTGCTGGAAGTCGTGGTGGAGCGCGTCGGTGAGGAGACGCGGCTTGCCACCATCCGCCGGGCGATGGAGCGCGCCCAGAGCGAGAAACCGGCGCTTGCCTCGCTCGCCGACCGCTATGCCAGCCGTTTCATCATCGCGGTGCTGGGATTGGCCGTGATCACCATCGGGCTGTGGGCATGGATCGATTCCTCCCGCATCGTTCCCATCGTCGTCTCGGTGCTCGTCGTCGCCTGTCCCTGCGCCCTGTCGCTGGCCACTCCCGTGGCCTTGACGGCGGCCACCGACGCCCTGATGCGCTCGGGGGTGTTGGTGACGCGCGGTCATGCCCTCGAGACCTTGGCGCGGCTCACCGACATCGCCTTCGACAAGACCGGCACGCTCACGCGCGGGCAGCTGACCGTGGTCGAGGTCTTGCCGGCGCCCGGGCGCGATGCGCGGCAGGCGCAGACGCTCGCTGCGGCGCTGGAGGCGGCGAGCGAGCACCCCATCGCACGCGCGTTCACCGGGACGGCGCCGGCAAACGTGCCGGTCGCGGCATTCGAGGCCATCACTGGCCAAGGCTTGAGTGCCCGGGTCGCCGGCAAACGGACCTGCATCGGTCGTCCCGAGTGGGTGGCCTCGACGCTTGGGCTGTCCCTCGAGGCGATGCCGCGCGCAAGCGATGATCGTGCGCTCACGCGCGTGGCGCTGGGGGACGAAACCGGCTGGATCGCCGTTTTCGGTCTGTCCGATGTCCTGCGTGAGGAGGTACCGGAGCTGCTGCACGAACTTCATGGACTCGGTTTGCGCACGCATCTGCTCTCCGGCGATGCGCCGGAGATCGCGGAAACGGTGGCGCGCACGCTCGCCATCGACGAGGTCCGCGCCGGCCTCACGCCCGAAGGCAAGATCGACGCCTTGCGTCAGGTGATGGCGCAGCCGGGGCGGGTGGTCGCCATGGTCGGCGACGGCGTCAACGACGCGCCGGTGCTCGCGGGGGCGCATGTCTCGGTGGCGATGGGTGGGGGGGCGGATCTCGCCCGACTCAATGCCGACGTCGTGCTGCTGGGCGACGATCTCTCGGGCATCGCACGCGCCATACGCCATGCGCGGCGCACGCTCGCGATCGTGGCGCAGAACCATCGCTGGGCCTTTGCCTACAATCTGCTCGCCATCCCCTTCGCCATGGCCGGCTGGGTGACGCCGTGGATGGCGGGGCTCGGCATGGCGGCGAGTTCCCTGGGCGTGGTGCTCAATGCGCTGCGCCTGCAGCGCGCGAGGTGAGACGATGGAAAGCCTCTATATCCTGATTCCGCTGTCGGTGGTGCTGGTGTTCGTCATCGGGCTCGTCTTCTGGTGGTCGGTGAAGAGCGGACAGTTCGACGACCTGCAGGGGCCGGCCTACCGCATCCTCTTCGAGGATAGGGACGAGGCCGGCTCCGGCGATGCGGTGCCTCCCTCAGGCAAGCCGGCGGATGAAGAAAAAAAGTGATGTTGTTTGACTTGCGTCAAAAACCTCTATGAAGACAAGGAATAGAATCTTCCTCGGTTTGGGTGCGAATCCAAGCCGTTTTTGGGTTCCTTGTCTCTCTGTTGGGGTTGGGGCACGCTGGGGCGTGCCCCTTTTTTTGTCCCCGCCGCCACACTTTTCCTGCGTTTGCTACGCCATCGACTAAAATGTTGACTGAAGTCAACACGACTTTGCACGTGCGGCGTATCCTACCGCCTGTCGCAGTCGGCGGACGCGCCGGGGTGATTTCGGTAAGTTCTCATTGGAGAGGTGACCATGCAAACGGAAACGACTTATAACTACAAAGTCGTGCGCCAGTTCGCCATCATGGCGGTGGTGTGGGGCATCGTAGGCATGCTGGTCGGGGTGTTGATCGCCGCCCAGCTGGTCTGGCCGCAGCTGAATTTCCCTCAGCTCGGCGAGTGGTTCCACTTCGGGCGCTTGCGCCCCTTGCACACGAACGCGGTGATTTTCGCCTTCGGCGGCTCGGCGCTCTTCGCCACGTCCTACTACGTGGTGCAGCGTACCTGCCACACCCGGCTCTTTGCGCCGGGCTTGGCAGCCTTCACTTTCTGGGGCTGGCAGCTGGTGATCGTGCTCGCCGCGCTCTCCTTGCCGCTCGGGTTCACGACGGCCAAGGAGTATGCCGAGCTCGAGTGGCCGATCGACATTCTCATCACGCTGGTGTGGGTGTCGTACGCCGTGGTGTTTTTCGGCACCATCGCCAAGCGGCAGGTGAGCCACATCTACGTCGCCAACTGGTTCTACGGCGCCTTCATCATCGCCGTGGCGCTGCTGCACGTGGTCAATAGCGCCGAAGTTCCAGTGCTTGCCGCCGGTCTTCTCACGCCGAAGTCCTATTCGGCCTACGCCGGGGCGCAGGATGCCATGGTGCAGTGGTGGTACGGCCACAACGCCGTGGGCTTCTTCCTCACCGCCGGGTTCCTGGGCATGATGTACTACTTCGTGCCCAAGCAGGCCGGTCGTCCGGTGTATTCTTACCGGCTCTCCGTGGTGCACTTCTGGGCCCTCATCTTCACCTACATGTGGGCCGGTCCGCACCACCTGCACTACACTGCGCTGCCCGACTGGACCCAGTCGCTGGGGATGATCTTCTCGCTCATCCTGCTCGCGCCGTCGTGGGGTGGGATGATCAACGGCATCATGACGCTCTCCGGTGCCTGGCACAAGCTGCGTGACGACCCGATCCTCAAGTTCCTCATCGTGTCGCTCTCTTTCTACGGCATGTCGACCTTCGAAGGCCCGATGATGTCGGTGAAGACGGTCAACGCCCTGTCGCACTACACTGACTGGACCGTGGGTCACGTGCACTCCGGGGCGCTCGGCTGGGTGGCGATGGTGACCATCGGTTCGCTCTACTACCTGATCCCGCGGCTCTACGGCAAGGTCGAGATGTACTCGAAGGATCTGGTCACGGCGCACTTCTGGATCGCTACCATCGGCATCGTGCTCTACATCGCCTCGATGTGGATCTCGGGCGTGATGCAGGGTCTGATGTGGCGCGCCACCAACCCCGACGGCACGCTCACCTATGCCTTCGTCGAGGCGGTGAAGGCCTCCTACCCCTTCTGGACCATCCGGGTGCTCGGCGGGCTGTTGTTCCTGACCGGGATGCTGGTGATGGCCTACAACGTGTTCAAGACCGTCGCGGGCGCCAAGCCCGTCGATGCGCCGGTGCTGGCTCCGGCCCATGCGTGAGGGAGAGTGAATCATGGCCAATTCCAAACACGAAATCCTCGAGCGTAGCGTCACGCTGCTCATCATCGCCACCTTGCTGGTGGTGAGCATTGGTGGCCTGGTCGAGATCGTGCCGCTGTTCTTCCAGCATTCGACCACCAAGCCGATCGACCGGCAGGGTAATCCGCTCGATGTCAAACCCTACGACGCGCTGCGCCTCACCGGTCGCGACATCTACATCCGCGAAGGCTGCTACAACTGTCATTCGCAGATGGTGCGTCCCTTCCGGGCCGAGACCGAGCGTTATGGCCACTACTCGGTGGCGGGCGAGTACATCTACGACCGCCCCTTCCAGTGGGGGTCCAAACGTACCGGTCCCGATCTGCACCGTGTGGGCGGCCGCTATTCGGACAACTGGCACATCGCGCACCTGCGCAACCCGCGCGACGTCGTGCCAGAGTCCAACATGCCGGCCTTCCCCTGGCTCGACCGGCCGATCAGCCAGCGCGACATCAACGCCATCCAGGACAAGATGAAGGCGCTTCGTGCCTTGGGCCACCCCTACACCGACGAGGAGATCGCGCAGGCGCCATCCATGCTCGAGGGCAAGACGGAGATGGAGGCCCTGGTGGCCTACCTGCAGGGCCTCGGCCGGGCGTTGTCGAATTTCCAGTGAGTGAGAGGAGGGCGTGATGGACATCAACGACCTGCGTTCCTTGGTGACGGTGCTGTCGTTCCTTTGCTTCATCGGTATCTGCGTTTGGGCGTACAGCCGCGCCGCCAAGCCGGCGTTCGAAGAAGCCGCACGCCTGCCGTTCCTCGAGGACGACGACCCGGTGCTCGCCAACGATCACAAGGAAGGGAACTAAAATGGCAGACTTCATCAATGGGTTCTGGAACGCGTACGTGATGGTGCTCGTGGCGCTGAGTATCGCGTTCTGCATCTTCATCATCGCCTTCAACATGCGGGTGAGCGGCAAGGTGGGTGAGCTGCAGCCGCACAAGTGGGACGAGACGCTGCAGGAGTGGAACAACCCGCTGCCGCGCTGGTGGATGTATCTGTATTGGCTCACCATTTTCTTCGGCATCGCTTACCTCATCATCTACCCCGGCTTCGGCTCTTTCCCTGGCATCGCCAAGTGGACCTCGGTGGGGCAGTGGGAGCAGGAGATGAAGAAGGCCGACGAGCAGTATGGTCCGAAGTTCGCCAAATACCGCAACATGGACGTGAAAGCGGTGGCGGCCGATCCCGAGGCGATGGGCATGGGCAAGCGGCTCTTCCAGACCTACTGCATGCAGTGCCACGGGGCCGACGCGCGCGGGGCCAAGGGCTTCCCCAACCTGACTGACCATGACTGGCTGGGCGGGGACGGCTCGCCCGAGTACATCAAGACCACCATCACCGCGGGGCGCATGGGCGTGATGACACCCTTCAAGGACATCCTCTCCGAGGATCAGATGAAGGACGTGGCCAATTACGTGCGCTCGCTCTCGGGCCTGTCGCACGACGCGCAGCGCGCGCAGCGGGGCGCCCAGGTCTTCGCCGAGAACTGCGCCGTCTGTCACGGGCCGGACGCCAAGGGGAATCCGCTGCTGGGTGCGCCCAATCTCACCGACGACATCTGGCTGTGGGGCTCGTCGGAGGCCCAGATCATCTCCAACGTGACCAACGGCATCCAGAACCGTATGCCGGCGTTCGGGGAATTCCTGGGCGAGGATAAGGTCCACATTCTCACTGCCTACGTGTGGGGCCTGAGCAACAAGCAGTAAGGTCTGAGGCAGCAAAACCCGCGGCGGGGCGTCTGGGGGCGTCTCGCCGCATCTTCCCTTCCCGCCGGAGTGCTTCTGTTCTATAAAGAACGCGGGTCCTGACGAAGAGTCTTCCTCATCATGAACGAACCGCTGAAAACCGCCGAGACGCGCCCTGCCGCGAAGGCCGCTGCTTCCGAAGAGGCGCCTTCCACGCTCTACGCCAAGCGCAAGAAACTCTATGTCCGTTCCACCACGGGGCCTTTCCAGCGGCTGCGGTGGTTCTTCGTCTTTCTCACCCAGGCGATTTTCTACGGTTTTCCGTGGCTCACCTGGAACGACCGTCAGGCGGTGCTCTTCCATCTCGTCGAGCGCAAGTTCTACCTCTTCGGCTGGGTGTTCTGGCCGCAGGACGTCTTCTACCTCTCGCTCATCCTGATCCTGTCGGCCTACGCGCTCTTTTTCTTCAGTGCCGTGGCCGGGCGTGTGTGGTGCGGCTATACCTGTCCGCAGACGGTCTATACCGAGATCTTCCTATGGTTCGAGGAAAAGATCGAGGGCGATCACATCAAGCGGCGCAAGCTCGACGCTTCGCCCTGGACCATGGAGAAAATCCTCAGACGCGGCGCCAAATACGCCGTATGGATCATCTTTTCCCTCGTCACGGGCTTCACGCTGGTCAGTTATTTCACGCCGCAAAGAGAGCTGTGGCATGAGCTGCTTTCCTGGAGCTTCGGCCCGTGGGAGACTTTCTGGATTTTCTTCTACGCCGGGTTTACCTTCCTCCTCGCCGGGGTGCTGCGCGAGCAGGTGTGCAAGTACATGTGCCCTTATGCGCGCTTCCAGGGCGTGATGTTCGACCCCGACACCCTCATCATCACCTACGACGCCGAGCGCGGCGAGCCGCGCGGGCCGCGCAAGAAGGGGGTCGATCCCCGGTCGCTGGGCCTGGGGGATTGCATCGACTGCGGCATCTGCGTGCAGGTCTGTCCCACGGGGATCGACATCCGCAACGGGCTGCAGTATGAATGCATTGCCTGCGCCGCCTGCATCGATGCCTGTAACCAGGTGATGGACAAGATGGGTTACCCTCGTGGGCTCATTCGTTACACCACCGAAAACGCGATGGCGAATCATTGGGACCGTGCCCAGACCATCCGGCGCGCGCTGCGTCCGCGGGTGCTCATCTACGGCGTCATCCTCATCGTGGTGGCTTCGGTGCTCTTCTGGAAGATCGCCACGCGGCCCGACGTGCGCGTCGACGTGATGCGCGACCGGGCCGCGCTCGCGCGCGAGATCCGCGGCGGCTGGATCGAGAACGTCTATACGCTCAACATCATGAACATGGTCGAACGGCCGCGGCGCTTCACGCTCACGGTGGGTGGTTTGCCCAACCTCAAGCTCGAGGGCCCGGCGGAGTTCGACGTGCCGCCCGCGACGACCTTGCCGCTGACGGTGCAGGTGCAGGCGCCGGCAGGAACGGCCCCCGCCGGGACGCACAAGATCTATTTCGAGGTCAAAGTGGTGGGCGAACCCGAAGATGTGACGCGAGAAGTGGCCACCTTCATCATTCCGGAGTAAGGCAATGGAAGCTCGGATGGATGCGCGCAATACGTCCCGGACGATACCCTGGTACCGCCAGAAATGGCCATGGCTGCTGATGCTGCCGCCGGCGGCAGCGGTGGTGGGCGGGTTCATCACCCTGTGGCTGGCGATCAAGACCTGGGATGGCTTGGTGGTCGACGATTATTACAAGGAAGGCTTGGCGATCCGCAAGACGATGGATCGATCGCTGAAGGCCGGCGAGCTCGGCCTGACCGCCTATGTGAGCATCGATGCCGAGCGTCTGCGCCTGCGCTTCGACGAGGAGCGCGCCAAGGCGAGACCGCCTTTTCTCGTCGTGACGCTCACCCATCCCACCCGGGCCGGCATGGATCAGGTGGTGCGTCTGGTGCGCGACGAGGGGCGCTACGTCGCGCCGATTGCGCCGCTCAACGCTGGGCGCTGGCTGGTGCAGATCGAAGATGAGTCCCGCGAGTGGCGACTGAACGGGACCGTGCATGTTCCCACAGAGAGCGAGGTGAAAATCGAACCGTTCGTACCTGCAGCAGACTGAAAGGAGGGACGTGCCATGTCGGATGCACTGCGTGAATTGTTTTCATCGGGGATTGGCTTGCTGAGCCTCTTCACCATCGCCTTCATCATCGTAATGGCGTTTTACATCTACCGCTACGTCAAGCAGCAGATCCAGGAAGAGGAAAAAAGTGGCAGCACCACCGCCTCTTCGGGGCAACAGCAGCACCGTTTGTCGTAACGCGAAACGAAAAAGGCCGCACGATGCGGCCTTTTTTGAGTACAGCGGGCAAAGGGGCTCAGCGGTAGACGAGCACCGGCAGCTTGCTGTGGGTAAGCACTTTTTGCGTCTCGCTGCCGAGCAGGAGGCCCGCCAGACCGCGTCGGCCGTGTGAGGCCATGAAGATGAGGTCGCAGCCGTGGCGCTGGGCGCAGTCGATGATCGCCTCCCACGGCGTGTCGCTCACCACCGTGTCGGTGTCGCACGGCACGTTTTCCTTTTCCGCCATCGCCTTGGCTTCGGCGAGGATCCGGTCGGCTTCTTCCTTGGCCGCGCGGCGGAATTGATCCGGCGTGGTGGGGTCGATCAGGGCGCCTTCGCCGTAGACCGGCAGCGGAAAATCCGGTTGGGCGTAGAAAAAGGTGATTTTCGCGCCAATGCTTTTGGCAAAGGCGACGGCGCGCTCAGAGGCGCTGCGCGACAGATCCGAGCCGTCCGTCGGCACCAGAATGTGTTTGAACATCGTGCTCCCTCCTCGAGTAGGTTAACATCGACCCATTATAACCACGCTCGGCCGAGGTGCAAGATGACGAAGAAAGGGCGACGACCGGGAAATGATGCCGAAAACCATGAAGGACACGGTGCAGGAAAAGGGCGCCGTCGCGAGCCGCCCCATTTTTTGCGCCGGCACCTTCCTCTCTTTCCCGAGGTGCGTTTCCTCGGGGGAGTGCAAGAGGTCACGGGGTCGTGTTACCACGTGGCGGCGCCTGGCGGCGAGTTTCTCGTCGAGTGCGGCATGTTCCAGGGAGGGCGCGAGGCGACGCGCAAGAACCTGGAAGCCTTCGCGTTCGATCCTTGGGCGCTGCAGGCGGTGATCGTCACCCATGCGCATCTGGATCATTCCGGTTTGCTGCCGCGTCTGGTGGCCTTGGGCGCAAGGGCGCCGATCCATGTGACGGAGGCGACCGCCGATTTGTTGCGGGTGATGCTGCTCGACAGCGCCCACATCCAGGAAAAGGAATGGGAGTGGCTCTCGAAACAGTCGCATCGTACCCGCCGCCGTCTGATGGTCTCCGATGCGCCGCTCTACACGGTGGCGCAGGCACAGGAGAGCCTGCGCTGGCTGCAGCGACACGATTATGGGCGCTGGTTTCCCGTGGTGGCGGGTGTTCGGGCCAGGTTTCATGACGCCGGGCACATCCTGGGGTCGGCCATCCTCGAGCTGGAGCTCGAGCGCGGCGACGGGGCGCTGCGCCGCTGGGTGTTCAGCGGGGATCTGGGCATGCCGGGGAGGCCCTTGGTGCGCGATCCAGCGCTGATTCCTGAAGCCGACGTCGTCTGGGTCGAATCGACTTACGGCGATCGCGAGCATCGCCCATGGGACGAGTCGGTCGCCGAGCTGGAGACGGTGCTGCGCCAGACGCTGCCGCGGGGCAACGTCGTGATCCCGGCCTTTGCCGTCGGTCGTACCCAAGAGATGATCCTGGTGCTCGCCGATCTGGTACGCCGCGGCCGCTTGAATTCTCTCAACGTGGTGGTCGACTCGCCCATGGCCACCGAGGCGAGCGAGATCTCGGCGCGCCACCTCGATCTGTGGGATGAACCCAGCCGTGAGCTTTTTTCCTGGATGCAGCGTAACCGCGACCGTTTCCGTCTGCGATTCACGTCAAGCGTGGAGGAGTCGATGGCGCTCAACGGCGTGCGCTCGGGGTTGGTGATTGTTTCAGCCAGTGGCATGTGCGAGGCCGGTCGCATCAAATATCACCTAAAATACAATTTGCCCCGACCGGAGTGCGCCATCGTCATCGCTGGTTTCCAGGCGGCGGGTACCTTGGGGCGACGGCTCGTCGATGGGGCGCAACAGGTGACGATCTTCGGGGAACGAATCGCGGTACGGGCCGGTCTCCATATGATAGGAAGCATGTCGGCGCATGCTGACCGGCAAGGTTTGCTCGGCTGGTTGCGCGGTTTTCGGCGCCCGCCGCAGCAGTGTTTCGTCACGCACGGTGAATCGGGGCAATCTCAGGCGTTCGCGGATACGATCCGCAGCGAGCTCGGTTGGTCCAGCGTCGAGATCCCGGCTCGCGGTCAGACGTGGCAGGATTCTTGGCAACGAGGAGGCCGTCATGGCGAGAAGTAGGGCACGCAATCCGCGGCAGGAGCCGCGCGAGGAAGTGGAACGGCGCATCGAAGAGATGCCCGAACAGGTGGCGGAGATCGTGCATCGCGCCATGGAGGGAAGTTTCGATCCCTTGGGCAACATCGCTCCCATCCTGCACGCGCAGGTGCTTTGGGCCTTGCATCCGGTGGCGCTGTGGTCGAAGGAGATCGAGCTCGGCAAGCGCAACGTCGCGCTGATGCGCTATGTCGCGCAGCGCCTCTCGGGTCAGTCGGCCGAGCCGCCTTTCGTTCCCGAGCCCTATGACATCCGTTGGGACCATCCCGTATGGACCGAATCGGCCTGGTGGTCGGCCCTGCAGCAGGGCTATCTCGGTTGGGGGCAGTCCCTGGTCGAGATGGTGCGCCAAACCCCCGCGATCGACGAGCGCGAACGGCGCCGCGCCGTTTTCTGGACGGGGGAATTCGTCAATGCGCTTGCACCGACCAATTTCTTTTGGACCAACCCCAAGGCGCGCGAGCTTGCCGCCAAGACGTGGGGGTTGAGCCTCGTCGAAGGGTACAAGAACTTCCTGTCTGACATGGCTGCCGGCATGGTGCGGATGACGCGGCCGGACGACTTCCACGTCGGGGTGAACCTCGCCACGACGCCGGGGGATGTGGTGCACCGCAATGGGCTGGTGGAGATCATCCGCTATGCGCCGACCCGGCCGCAGGTGCATCGCCGTCCGGTGGTGATCGTGCCGCCGTGGATCAACAAATTCTACGTACTCGATCTCACTCCCGACAAGAGCCTGGTGAAGTATCTGTGCGACCAAGGGTTCGAAGTCTTCATCATCAGCTGGAAGAACCCCACGCCTGAGATGGCCAACACGACCTTCGACGACTATCTCATGCAGGGGGTGGACGTGCTCGTCGAGACGGCACGCTCGATCACCGGCGCCGACAAGGTCAATGCGGTGGGCTATTGCATCGGCGGTACGGCCCTGGCGAGCTACCTCGCGGTGATGAACCGCAAGCTGGGAGCGGACGCCTGCCCCGTGGCGGATGCGACCTTCTTTACGACCCTCGTCGATTTCTCCGCCCCGGGCGACATCGAGGTCTTCATCGATCCGGCCACGGTCGATTTTCTCTGCCGCAAGATGCAGCTCGATGGCTATCTGCGCGGCGAGGACATGGCCGAGGCGTTCCGCCTGTTGCGCTCCAACAGCCTCATCTGGCGCTACATCGTACACGGCTGGCTCTATGGCGAGGAGCCCGAGCCCTTCGACGTGCTCTACTGGAACATGGATCCGACGCGCATGCCGGCGAAGATGCACTGCTGGTATCTGCGCGAGTTCTATCTCAACAACCGCCTCATCCAGCCCGATGCGCTGACCTTGGCCGGGGTTCCCGTGGATCTGCGCCAGATCGTGCAGCCGGTCTATGCCGTGGGCACCGAGGACGATCACATCGCCCCTTGGCAGCAGACCTTCAAGCTGATGCGGCACGTGCGCGGTCCGCGGCGCTATGTGCTGTCGAGCTCGGGGCATATTCTGGGCATCGTCAATCCGCCAAAGAACCCGCCCAAACGCAAGTATTGGGTGAGCGATCTCACCGATCCGGTGCCGCGGGCCGATTCCTGGCTCAAGTCGGCATCCGAGCATCCCCATCCCAACAGCTGGTGGGGGGACTGGGTCGAGTGGCTCAGGCCGCAGGCGGGCGAACTGGTAACGCCCAAAGACCGGGCGAGCGTGCCTTCGCTCGGGTCGGCGCCGGGAACCTACGTGCTCGAGCACTGACGCGGCTTGCCGGTTCGTTTTCAGTGCGACAGGGGCGCCTGGATGAGGGCGCGCAGACGCTCCCGGTCGCACAGGCGGATGTTTTTGTGCTGCACCTCGATGAGCCCTTCTTCCTGGAAATGCGACAGGGTGCGGGAGACCGTCTCGAGCTTGAGCCCGAGGTAGGAGCCGATTTCTTCGCGCGTCATCCGCAGCCGGAATTCCGTGCCGGAGAATCCACGGGCGGCGAAGCGCTGGGCGAGGTTGAGCAGGAATGCGGCAAGCCGCTCTTCGGCGCGCATGGTGCCGAGCAGCATCATGACACTTTGTTCGCGCACGATCTCGCGCGAGAGCACCTTGTGAAATTGCGCTTGAAGTCCGTGGATTTCGCGCGCGAGCGCTTCGAGGCGGGCGTATTCGATCACGCACACCTCGCTGTCTTCGAGCGCGATGGCGCTGACGACGTGCAGCCCCGTGCTGATGCCGTCCAGCCCCAGGAGCTCGCCGGTCATCTGGAATCCGGTGACCTGTTCCCGGCCGTCTTCGAGCACGATGGTGGTCTTGAACGAGCCGGCGCGGATGGCGTAGAGTGCTTGGAAGGGGCTGCGCACTTCGTAGAGCGCTTGATGGCGTTTGAGCTTGCGCCGCGTTCCGATGAGTTCCTCGATGCGGGCGACGTCTTCTTCGCTCAGCCCGACTGGCAGGCACAGCTCCATGAGGTTGCACTGGGAGCAGGCCACTCGCAGCTGGCGCAGGGTGGGCGGAAGTTGGAGGTCCATGGCGCTTCTCTGGGGGTAAAGGAAACGTTTTCGTTGATGGCGGTCAACTCATCGTCGGCCGTTTCGTGCCATATTATGGAGGTTGCCGCAGGCGTTCATGAGCACCGCGATGCAGGAAACCCATCGTCTCGTCGTCGACCCGGAGCTGATCCGTCGTTTCGACATCAGCGGGCCGCGTTATACCTCTTACCCCACGGCCGATCGCTTCGTCGAAGCCTTCGGGCCGGCCCAGTATGCCCGCTGGCTTGGCAGCCGCGAGGTGGGGGGGCTCAACCGGCCGCTGTCATTATACGTGCACATCCCCTTCTGCAATACGATCTGTTACTATTGCGCCTGCAACAAGATCATCACCAAGGATCATTCCCGCAGCGCGCGCTACCTCGATTTCCTCGAGCGCGAGATCGAGCTCGTCGATGGGCATCTGGCTGGCGGCCGTGAGGTTACCCAGCTGCACCTGGGCGGCGGCACGCCCACTTTCCTGGCCGAAGACGAGATGCGCCGGTTGATGGCGGCGATCCGGGCGCATTTCCAGCTCGCCGAGCATGGGGAATTCTCCATCGAGGTCGACCCGCGCAAGGTGGATGCGGCGCAGGTGGCCTTGCTCGCCGAGCTCGGATTCAACCGCATGAGCATCGGGGTGCAGGACTTCGACCCGCTGGTGCAGGCCGCGGTCAATCGCATCCAGAGTTTCGACGAGACGGCGGCGGTGCTGGAAGCGGCGCGCGACAATGGCTTCAAGTCGGTGAGCATGGATCTCATCTATGGTTTGCCGCACCAGACGGTGGAGCGGTTCGCCGCTACCCTCGAACGGGTGATCGAACTCTCGCCCGATCGCCTCTCGCTCTACAGCTATGCCCACCTGCCGCGGCTCTTCAAGCCGCAGCGGCGCATCGAGGAGGCGGCCCTGCCCACGGCGGCCGACAAGCTCGGCATCATGAAGTACGCCATCGAGCGTCTGGTCGATGCCGGCTACGTCTATATCGGCATGGATCACTTCGCCAAGCCCGACGACGAGCTGACGATCGCCCAGCAGCAGGGGCGCCTGCACCGCAATTTTCAGGGCTATTCGACCCAGGCCGAGTGCGACATGATCGCTTTCGGCATCTCCTCCATCAGCAAGCTGGGGGCGATCTACGCGCAGAATCACAAGACCGAGGAAGACTACTACGACGCGCTCGAGCGCGGTGAGCTGCCGGTGCTGCGCGGGGTGGAACTGACCGCCGACGACGTGCTGCGCCGTTCCATCATCCAGGCGTTGATGTGCCATTTCGAGCTGTCGATCGAATCGATCGAGATCGCGCATCTCATCGACTTCCGCCGTTATTTCGCGCCGGAGCTGAACGACCTGGCGCGCATGGCCGAGGCGGGGTTGGTGGAGATCGGAGATCGCTGGATCACGGTACTGCCGCCGGGGCGGCTGCTGGTGCGGGCGATCGCCATGGTGTTCGACCGCTACCTGCGCCACGACCGCGAACGCGCCCGCTATTCGCGCGTGATCTGAGGCGGCGACGTGGCCTGGAGCGGTTTCCTCGCGGTCTTCCTCATCGGGCTCCTGGGCGGGGTGCATTGCCTCGGCATGTGCGGCGGCATCGTCGGCGCGCTGTCGCTGCAGACGGCGCAGGGGGCGAAGTGGCCGCTGCATCTGGCCTACAACCTCGGACGCATCACCACCTATACCCTGCTGGGGGCGCTGTTGGGCTGGCTGGGGGCGATCGGCGGGATGCTCGAAGGGGTGCTGCCGGTGCAGCTCACGCTCTACGTGCTCGCCAACCTCATGCTGGTGGCCATGGGGCTCTATTTCCTCGGCCAGACGCGCTGGCTCGCGCCATTCGAGCGCGCCGGCCACCGACTCTGGCAGCGGATCCAGCCGCTCACGCGCCGTTTCCTGCCGGTGCGCTCGGTGGCGCAGGCGTTTCCGCTCGGTCTGCTGTGGGGGTTCCTGCCCTGTGGGCTCGTCTATAGCGTGCTTGCGACGGCGCTGCTGGCGGGCGACGGGGTGCGCGGTGCCGGGGTGATGTTCGCCTTCGGCCTTGGGACGCTGCCCAATCTGCTCGCCGCCGGGTTGCTGTTGCGGCGTTTTCGCAACGTGGCGGGACACCCTTGGGTGCGCCGCGCCGCGGGCTTCTTGGTGGTCGCCTTCGGGCTTCTCGGCCTGTGGCGCGCGCCGCAGCTGGGCGGCATGATCTGGCAGGGCGTGGTCTGCCACCCCTGAAGCCGCAGGCTGCCGTTATATAATCCTCCTCGACAGGGCCGGCGCACGCCGCCGGCTGCGATTTTTTTGTACGAGGGAGGAGTTTTCATGGCTTTCGAACGCGTTTCCGCCGGCAAGGACGTGCCCAACGACATCAACGTCATCATCGAGATCCCGGCACAGTCCGATCCGATCAAGTTCGAGGTAGACAAGGATAGCGGCGCCATTTTCGTCGATCGCTTCATGGGTACGACGATGCGCTATCCGCTCAATTACGGCTATGTGCCGCACACGGTGGCCGGTGACGGCGATCCGGTCGACGTGCTCGTGGTCACGCCGTTTCCGCTGCAACCGGGGGTGGTGATCCGTTGCCGTCCGGTGGGCCTGCTGAAGATGGAAGACGAATCGGGAGTCGATGCCAAGGTGGTGGCGGTTCCGGTGTCCAAGCTCACGCCGCTCTACGACAAGGTGCACTCGCTCGAGGATCTTCCGGAGCTCCTGCTGAAACAGACCGTGCATTTCTTCGAACACTACAAAGATCTGGAGCCGGGCAAGTGGGTCAAGGTGCTCGGCTGGGCGGGCGTCGAGGAGGCCAAGCAGGAGATCCTCGCCGGCGTGAAGAATGCCTCGTCAGCCCAGTAAAACGGCGCAGAGAGGATGAACGCGCTGCGCCTGGGCCTGGCCCAGATCGACCCGGTGGTGGGGGATTTCGCCCACAACGCGGCGCTCATCGCCGGGGTGTTCGCGCGGCTTGCCGCACAGGGCGCGGAGCTCGTCCTCACGCCGGAGCTCGCCCTGAGCGGCTATCCGCCGGAAGACCTGCTCCTGCGCCCTGATTTTTATCGCGCGGCGCGGCGCCATCTGGAATCGCTGGCGGCGCTCACCACCGAGGAGGGTCCGGCGCTTCTCGTGGGCGTGCCTTGGGCCGACGAGGGCGGTCGCTTCAACGCAGCGGCGCTGCTGCGCGGCGGCCGTATCGACGGGATCTATCGCAAGCGTCTGCTGCCGAACTACGCCGTCTTCGACGAGAAACGTTACTTCTGCGCTGGCAATGAGCCCTTCGTCTTCACCCACCGCGGCGTTCGGGTGGGGGTGGTGATCTGCGAGGATGCCTGGTCGGCCGGGCCGGTGGAAGAGACGGCGGTGCAGGGGGCGGAGCTCGTCGTGGCGCTCAACGCGTCGCCCTATCACCAGCAGAAGTGGCGTGAGCGCCAGGCCGTAGTCGCCGAGCGGGTCCGGGCCTCTGGCCGGGCGATGCTCTATGCCAACCTGGTTGGAGGGCAGGACGAGCTCGTCTTCGACGGTGCTTCTTTCGCCGTCGATGCGCAAGGCGCCTTGGCCTGGCAGGGACCGTTCTTCGCCGAGGCAGAGGCGGTGCTCGAGTGGCGCGAGGGGAGTTGGCAGCCGCATGCCCCTTGCTTCGATCCCTTGCCGCCCGAGGAGGAGCTCTATCGGGCGCTGGTGCTGGGGGTGCGCGATTATCTCGGCAAGAACGGTTTCCCCGGCGCGATCATCGGGCTCTCGGGCGGCATCGACTCTGCGCTCACGCTGTGCCTTGCCGTCGACGCGCTTGGGCCCGAGCGCGTGCGCGCCGTGATGCTGCCTTCGCCCTATACGGCGACCATGAGCCTGGAAGATGCCGCGACGCTCGCCGCCCGGCTCGGGGTGCGTTACGACGTCATTCCCATCGAGCCGGCGATGAATACGTTCTCGGCGATGCTGGAGCCTTTCTTCGCCGGCTTGCCGCCGGATACCACCGAAGAGAATCTGCAGTCGCGCATCCGCGGGGTGCTGCTCATGGCGCTTTCCAACAAGACGGGGGCGCTGGTGCTCACCACCGGCAACAAGAGCGAGATGGCCACCGGCTACGCCACGCTCTACGGCGACATGGCAGGCGGCTTTGCCGTGCTCAAGGATGTGTATAAGACTCAGGTGTATCGGCTCGCGCGCTGGCGCAACCGCAATGGTGAGGTGATTCCCGAACGCATCATCACGCGTCCGCCTTCGGCCGAGCTCAAACCCAACCAGTGCGACCAGGATTCCTTGCCGCCCTACGACGTGCTCGATCAGATCATCGAGCGCTACATGGAATGGGAATGCTCGCCACGGGAGATCATCGCCGCTGGGTTCGACGCTGCGGCGGTGCGTCGTGCCGTCACCCTTTTGAAGCGCAGCGAGTACAAACGGCGCCAGGCGCCGATCGGCGTGCGGGTGAGTCGCCGTGCCTTCGGGCGCGATTGGCGCTATCCCATCACGGCGCGCTATGCCGACGAATACGACGAGGAGAGCGGAGCATGAAAAAGATCGAGGCGATCATCAAGCCGTTCAAGCTCGACGAGGTGCGGGAGGCGCTCTCCGAGATCGGCGTGAGCGGCCTGACCGTCACGGAGGTCAAGGGCTTCGGCCGGCAGAAAGGGCACACGGAGCTCTATCGCGGCGCCGAATACGTGGTCGATTTCCTGCCGAAGATCAAGGTGGAGGTGGTCGTCACCGACGATCGCGTCGCCCAGGTGGTCGACGTCATCATGGAGACGGCGCGCACCGGCAAGATCGGCGACGGCAAGATCTTCGTGCTGCCGGTCGAGCAGGTGATCCGCATCCGCACCGGCGAGACCGACGGCAACGCGATCTGAGCCGAGTCATTCGCGGGGCGCGCGCAGCAGCACGATGAGCGCGCCACTGCCGCCGCGCGTGGGCGGGGCTTCGCAGAAGGCGAGGATCTCGTCGCGCTGCGCAAGCCAGCGCCGCGACAGGTGGCGCAGCACGGAGAAACCGCCTGGCGAGCGCAGACCTTTGCCGTGGATGACGCGGATACAGCGCAGCCCCTGGCGCCGGGCGCGGGTGAGGTAGGCCGAGAGCGCCTCGCGCGCCTCGAGCCGCGTGAGGCCATGCAGGTCGACTTCGCCTTGCAGCGCCCAGCGGCTGCGCCGCAGGTCGGTGAGCACGCGCCGCGGCACGCCGGGGCGCAGGAAGTGGGTGCTCTCATCGGCTTCCAGCCAGTCTTCGAGTTCCAGCGGGGCGAGCAGCTCCTCGGCGAGGATGGTGCGTTCGTCGGCGAGCTTTTGTCGCGGCACCGGCGCCGGGCGCGGGCGCTCGGGCTCCACCCGCGGCGGGAATGTGAGAGGACGAACGCCCGCGCGCCAGTCCGCTTCTTCGGCGGGTGCCTGTCGGGGGGCTGCACCGGGCGGGGCGGCCTTCCCTTTTTTGAGCGCAGCCAAGGGGGCCGCCCAGGCCGGCGGGCGAGGGCGGGTCATGGGATTCAGCTTCCCAGGCCGTCGAGATAGCGTTCGGCGTCGAGCGCGGCCATGCAGCCGCTGCCGGCGCTGGTGACGGCCTGACGATAGACGGGGTCTTGCACGTCGCCGGCGGCGAACACCCCTTCGATCGAGGTGGCCGTGGCGTTGCCGTGGCGACCGCCGCGCGTGACGAGGTAGCCGTTCTCCATGTCGAGCTGTCCGACGAAAAGCTCGGTATTGGGCTTGTGTCCGATGGCGACGAACACGCCTTTGACGGGGATCTCGCGCGTGCCGCCATCGACCACGTTCTTCACCCGCACCCCGGTCACGCCGGAGTCGTCGCCCAGGATCTCGTCGACCACGCTGTCGAGCACCAGCTCGATCTTGCCCGCGGCGACTTTCTCCATGAGCTTGTCGACCATGATCTTCTCGGCACGGAACTGCCGGCGGCGATGTACCAGGGTGACTTTGCGCGCGATGTTGGCGAGATAGAGCGCCTCTTCGACGGCGGTGTTGCCGCCGCCGATGACGGCGACGTCCTCGCCTTTGTAGAAGAATCCGTCGCAGGTGGCACAGGCCGACACGCCACGGCCCATGAACTTTTCTTCCGAGGGCAGGCCGAGGTACTTGGCGGTGGCGCCGGTGGCGATGATGAGCGCGTCGCAGGTGTAGCTGCCGGCGTCGCCCGTGAGGCGGAAGGGGCGCTGCGAGAGATCGGCCGTGTGGATGTGGTCGAACACGATTTCGGTGCCGAAGCGCCGGGCGTGTTTCTCGAAACGCTCCATGAGCTCCGGTCCCTGGACGCCTTCGGGCTCGGCGGGCCAGTTGTCTACCTCGGTGGTGGTCATGAGCTGGCCGCCTTGCGCAAGCCCGGTGATGAGGACGGGCTCGAGGTTGGCGCGAGCGGCGTAGATGGCGGCGGTGTAACCGGCGGGACCGGAACCGAGGATGATGAGACGGCTGTGGCGGGGGTTCATGCGAGGACTCCGAAGAAGAAAGCAGGCAGGGCGCGAGGCTGGGCCCATGAATCCAATTATAGAATGCTTACGCTTGCTGCTGCCCTCGCTGTGCCGAGGGGGATGGGCGCTGGCGTATAATTTTCCTTCCTTTCCGTGCGGTACGGCCTTGCCGATGAACTGGATCGCCTCGTTGCGTGCTTCCCGCGGTGCGCGGGAACTCGTCTGGGTGCTGCTCGCCGCGCTCGGTGTGTATTTCGCCTTGATTTTCATTGGGTACTCCCCCTCCGATCCGGGTTGGTCCCGCGATGCGGCGGTGGAGTCCATCGCAAACCCCGGCGGGCGGGTCGGGGCCTGGCTGGCGGATCTCTTCCTGTCGCTGTTCGGGATTTCCGCCTGGTGGATGCTCGCGTTTGCGGTGCGGGGTCTGTGGTCCGCCTGGCGCCTGTGGCACGGCCTCGAAGGCCCGGAACGGGGCTGGAGGGCTTCCTTTGCGGTGGCGGCTGCGGGGCTCCTTCTCTTGCTTTTGTCGAGCAGCGCTCTGGAGGCCTTGCGCTTCCATGCCCACACTTTCTCGTTGCCTCAGGGCTCGGGCCCGGGAGGGGTGATCGGCGTGACCTTGGCCGAGACGGTCGCGCGCGAATTCGGTTTCACCGGAGGAACGCTCCTTCTGCTTGCGCTGTGGATGGCTGCCGTCAGCCTGACCTTCGGGATGTCCTGGCTCGATGTGTGTGAGCGCATCGGTGCCGGGGTCGAGACGGCCGTCGGTGCGCTGCAGCGGCACTGGGAGCGGCAACGGGCCGCGGCGCCCGGTGGTGGGGGGAGATTCGTTTTTTCTCGCGGCGAAACAGCGGGTCTGGGCCTCTCTTGGCGTCGGCGATGGGAACGCTTCCTTTCGGGGGTTGGCGCCCTGCGTGCCCGCTGGCAGGCACGGCGTACCGCCCCCGGGCGCAGTGCTGTGCCGCCGCGCGTCGAGCCGAGTCTGGGGACGGAAGAAAGTCCTGCGGTCGCGCCGCGCCCTTCCGTTCGGACGGAAGATGCTCAGGCCGCCGCCAGCAGGTCGGAGACGTCTGACGAAGCGGTGCACAGACCGCCGTCGCCGAAGCAGCCGATCGAGCATGGGCGCAGTCGTGCGGGCGCCGCGCACGTTCCGGCAAACGAAGGGGCGCTCGAGCCGCTGCCGCCCCTGGCACTGCTCGATGCGCCTGCGGCTGCCACGGTGTCGGTGAGCGCCGAGACGATGGCGGCCACCGCCCGGCTCATCGAGAGCAAGCTCGCCGAGTTCGGCGTGCGCGTGCAGGTGGTTGGGACGATTCCCGGCCCGGTGGTGACGCGCTACGAGATCGAGCCGGCCACGGGAGTGAAGGGGGCGCAGATCGTCAACCTGGCCAAGGACCTGGCGCGGGCCCTGTCGCTCGTGTCGATCCGCGTGGTCGAGATCGTGCCGGGGAAATCGTGCATGGCGCTCGAAGTACCCAATCCGAAGCGCCAGATCGTGCGTTTGAGCGAAGTGCTCGACTCGCGCGCCTATCGCGAGATGGCTTCGCCCCTGACGCTGTGCCTGGGCAAGGACATCGCCGGGCAGCCGGTGGTGGCGGATCTGGCCAAGATGCCGCACCTGCTGGTGGCCGGGACCACCGGCTCGGGCAAGTCGGTGGGCATCAACGCCATGATCCTGTCGCTCATCTACAAATCGACGCCGGAACGGGTACGGCTCATCATGGTCGACCCCAAGATGCTGGAGCTGTCGATCTACGAGGGGATCCCGCACCTGCTCGCGCCGGTGGTCACCGACATGCGGCTCGCGGCCCAGGCGCTCGACTGGTGCGTGGGCGAGATGGAGCGGCGCTACAAGCTGATGGCAGCGCTGGGGGTGCGCAACATCGCCGGCTACAACGCCTTGCTCGAGCGGGCGCAGCGCGAGGGCGAATATCTCGGCAACCCCTTTTCGCTCACGCCGGATTCGCCCGAGCCGCTGGAGAAGATGCCCTACATCGTCGTCGTGGTCGACGAGCTCGCCGACCTGATGATGGTGGTGGGCAAGCGCATCGAGGAGCTCATCGCGCGGCTCGCGCAGAAGGCGCGCGCGGCTGGCATCCACCTCATCTTGGCGACGCAGCGGCCTTCGGTGGACGTGATCACCGGGCTCATCAAGGCCAACGTCCCCACGCGCATCGCTTTCCAGGTTTCCTCGAAGATCGATTCGCGCACCATTCTCGATCAGATGGGGGCCGAGACCTTGCTCGGCATGGGGGACATGCTCTACCTCGCGCCCGGAACCGGCATGCCGCAGCGGGTGCACGGGGCCTTCGTCGCCGACGACGAAGTGCATCGGGTGGTCGAATACCTCAAGCGGCTGGGGCCGCCGCGCTACGTCGAGGAGGTGCTCGCCGAGCCCGAGGAGGAAGAGGAAGGGCTGGAAGGTCCGGACGGGGGCGAGGAGAACGACCCTTTGTACGATCAGGCGGTGGAAGTGGTGCTGCGCACGCGCCGGCCCTCGATTTCCTTGGTGCAGCGGCATCTGCGCATCGGGTACAACCGGGCGGCGCGGCTCATCGAGGCGATGGAACGCGCGGGACTGGTGTCGCCGCCGGAGCACAACGGCAACCGCCAGGTGCTGGTGCCGGCGCGGGGAGAAGAGGTGTGAAGAAAGGTTTTGCGGGATGGGTGTTGGCGCTGTGGGCAATGCTGTGGGCTGGAGCGGCCATTGCTCAGCAGAGCGTGGCCGAGGAGGCGGTGCGGCGGCTCGAATCCTTCGTGACGCAGACGGGCGCGGCCCAGGGGCGTTTCCGCCAGGAGGTGCTCGACCCGCAGGGGCGGGTGGTGCAACGCTCCGAGGGGCGTTTCGTCTATGAGCGGCCGAGCCGTTTCCGCTGGGAGGTGACGGCACCGGCGCGCCAGCTGGTGGTGAGCGACGGCAAGACCGTGCAGGTGTGGGACGCGGATCTGGAGCAAGTGGTGGTGACGCCGCTCACGCAGGCGCTCTCCGGCTCGCCGGTGGCGATCCTGGCCGACGCCCAGGCGCTGCACCGCGAGTTCGCCCCCGAGGGGGGGCAAATGGAAGGGGATCACTGGGCGGTGCGCCTGCGGGCTCGCTCGGCAGAGGCCGGCATCGTGCGCGTCGTGGTCGAAGGCGAAGGAGAGCGGCTGCTGCGCATGCGCCTCGAAGATCATTTCGGCCAGACGAGCGAGATCACGTTCACCGAGTTTGCGCGGGCCTGGTCGGTGCCGCCGGCCGAGTTCGCCTTTACTGCGCCGCCCGGCACCAAGGTGCTGGAAAACCAACCGGGGCGTCGATGAGCGGGGAGGCGCGCGCGCCGCTCGCCGAGCGCATGCGTCCGCAGCACCTCGACGAGGTGGTGGGGCAGGAGCATCTGCTCGGGCCGGGCAAGCCGCTGCGGGTTGCCTGGGAGCAGGGGCGGCTCTTCTCCATGATCCTGTGGGGTCCGCCCGGTGTGGGAAAGACCACGCTCGCGCGCTTGCTCGCGCAGGCGGTAGGGGCGCGTTTCATCGCGCTGTCGGCCGTCATGGCGGGGGTGAAGGAGATCCGCGCGGCGATCGACGAAGCCCGGGCCGAGCGCGAGCGCGGCGGTACGACGGTGCTCTTCGTCGACGAGGTGCACCGCTTCAACAAGGCGCAGCAGGACGCCTTCCTGCATCAGGTCGAGGAGGGGTTGGTCACTTTCATCGGCGCCACCACCGAGAACCCTTCGTTCGAAGTGAATTCGGCGCTGTTGTCACGCACCACCGTGCTGCGGCTCGAGCCTCTGGATGCAACGGCGCTCACGACGCTGCTCGCTCGCGCCGAGGCGCGTTTTCCCGAGGAGGCGGTACCCTTGGACGATGCGGCGCGCGCCATGCTGGTGGAGCTGGCCGATGGGGACGCGCGGCGGCTGTTGAACGACGTGGAATGGCTGTGGCAGGCGGCGCGAGCCCGGGGGCAGGCGGTGATCGACGTGCCGTTCGCGCGTTCGGTGATGGGCGAGCGGCTGCGGCGCTTCGACAAGGGAGGCGACGCCTTCTATGACCAGATCTCGGCCCTGCACAAGGCGGTGCGCGGCTCCGACCCCGACGCCGCGCTCTATTGGTTCGTGCGTATGCTCGACGGTGGCGCCGATCCGCTCTATCTGGGGCGGCGCATCGTACGCATGGCGAGCGAAGACGTGGGCCTTGCCGATCCGCGCTCGCTCACGCTCGCGCTCGATGCCTGCGCCGCCTACGAGCGGCTGGGTTCCCCCGAAGGGGAGCTGGCGCTTGCCGAGGCGGTGGTGTATCTGGCCTGTGCGCCGAAGTCGAACGCCGTCTACCTTGCCTACAACGCCGCGCGCGCTTTCGTGCGTCAGGACGGCTCGCGCCCGGTGCCGGTGCATCTGAGGAATGCCCCCACCCGGCTCATGAAGGAGCTGGGCTTCGGCAAGACCTACCGCTATCCGCACGACGAGCCAGAAGGATACGCTGCCGGCGAGCGCTATTTCCCCGACGGGATGGCGCCGCAGCGCTGGTACCGGCCGGTGGAACGGGGGTTGGAGGCGAAGATCCGCGCCAAACTGGAGCACCTGCGCGAGCTGGATGCGCAGGCGCAACGGCGCCGCTCATGAACCCGCGTTGTCGGGAGCACGCAAGGGGTGATCGGCGAGCAGCCGCTTGCAGGCTTCGTGCGCCTGCTGCGCCTTGGCGGCATTGCCGTCTTCAATGGCGCGCTCGGCGATCTCGAGCAGCCAGTTGGTCAGCACGACGATGCCTTCGTCGGATTGGGAGAGGCTGCAGGCGATGAGGCCGGCGGCTTCGGCGGGGAGGTCATGATGCTCGGCCAGCAGCCCGATTTCTTCTTCGGTGAGGCTGCAATAGTCGAGGCAGTCGCGCAAGGTCAGCATGGCTCTATCCTGCCCAGGTTCAGCAAGTTCAGCATAGGTTCTGCCGAACCTTCTGTCCAATCGAATTTTCTTTTTGTTTTCAGTCTATTTCGTTGTCTGAGCCTATCGGGGAAATTTTTTACAGATCATGTCGTGGATGCCCCGCTTGGGCTCGGGGTTTGCTACACTTCGCGCTTGTCCGCGTTGGCCGCATCCAGGCGCGCGCGAGGCGAGCGCAAGCCGCGGGGCACGGTTTTTTTCCCTTTTCAGCAAAGGAGGCGACGAGATGTTGCAGACCCTTTTCGGACGGTTGCCGTTCGTGAAAACCGCTGCGGTGTCGTGGCGGCGCGTGGCGGCAGCGACCGCGTTGACGTGCTGCGCGGCGGTGGGCGCGGCGCAGGCGGCTTCGGACGACAAGCAGCTCAATATCTACAACTGGTCGGATTACATCGCCCCGACTACCCTCCCCAATTTCGAGAAGGAAACCGGAATCAAGGTGCGCTACGACACCTTCGATTCGAACGAGACGCTGTTTGCCAAGCTCGCCGCGGGCAACACCGGCTACGACATCGTCGTTCCTTCGGCCCACTGGGCGGCGATCGAGATCAAGGCGGGATTCTTCAAACCGATCGACAAATCCAAGATCCCCAATTACAAGAACCTCGATCCCGAGCTCATGAAGCTGCTCGCGACGATGGATCCGGGCAACCAGTACCTCATTCCCTGGATGTGGGGCTATACCACGGTGGGGATCAACGTCGACAAGGTGCAAAAGGCGCTCGATGGGATGCCCATGCCCGAGAATCCCTGGGATCTGCTCTTCAAGCCCGAGTATGCGAGCAAGCTGAAGAGCTGCGGCATTTCGCTGCTCGATTCCGGTGGCGACATCATGGAGGCGGCGTTCAATTATCTGAACATTCCCGTGGATAGCCACAATCCGGAGGATTTCCGCCGCGCCTGGGAGATGGTCGACAAGATCCGCCCCTACGTGACGCAGCTCTCCTCGAGCGGCTACATCAACGATCTGGCCGGCGGCAATCTCTGCCTGTCCTTCGGCTGGTCCGGCGACATCGGTATCGCCGCCAACCGGGCCAAGGAAGCGAAGAATGGGGTGAACATCAAGGTGTTCCCGCCCACGCACGGCGGGGTACTGCTCGTCGATACGGTGGCGATTCCGGCCGACGCGAAGCACGTCGACAATGCCTACAAGTTTCTCGACTATCGGTTGCGGCCGGAGGTGATCGCGGCCGACACCAATACCGTTTTCTATGCCAATCCGGTGCCGGCGTCCTTGCCGTATGTCGACGCCTCGATCAAGAGCAACGACTATGTGTTCCTCAAGCCGGAGCTGATGCGCAAGCTCCGTCCGCCGAAAGTCTATAGCAATGAGGAACGGCGCTTGGTGACGCAGTACTATACGAAATTCCGCACCAATCGCTGAATGAAGTTTTGCATGAAGTGACTCTACGCGCCCCGGTTCCGACCGGGGCGCAAATCTTTCTCCCATCACTTTCTGAGGAGTTTCGGCACCGTCATGAACCAGACCGTCGCTGCTCGCGCCGATGCCGCCGGGGGTGCGCCCGATTTCCTGAAGATCGAGTCCATACGCAAAGAGTATGACGAAGTCGTTGCCGTCAATAATGTGAACCTGGCCATCGAGCAGGGCGAGATCTTTGCCCTGCTCGGTTCGTCGGGCTGTGGCAAGACGACGCTGCTGCGGATGCTGGCCGGTTTCGAGGTACCGACGGCCGGACGCATCGTACTCGACGGCCAGGACATCACGGCTCTGCCGCCTTACGAGCGGCCGATCAACATGATGTTCCAGTCCTACGCCCTCTTCCCCCATCTGACGGTGTATGACAACATCGCCTTCGGTCTCAAGCGCGAGGGGATGCCCAAGGCGCAGATCGCCGAGCGCGTCGAGCAGATGCTCGATCTGGTACAGCTCAAGCCTTATGCCAAAAGAAAGCCGCATCAGCTCTCGGGCGGGCAGCAGCAGCGCGTGGCGCTGGCGCGCAGCCTGGCCAAGCGTCCCAAGCTGCTGCTGCTCGACGAGCCGATGGGGGCGTTGGATCGCAAACTGCGCGAGCGCACGCAGATCGAATTGGTCCATATCCTGCGGCAGGTGGGACTGACCTGTGTCATCGTCACCCATGACCAGGAAGAGGCGATGACGATGGCCGATCGCATCGCAGTGATGCGCGAGGGCCGTTTCCTGCAGATCGGCACGCCCAGCGAGGTCTATGAGAATCCGAAGAACCGCTTCGTGGCCGATTTCATCGGCAGCGTCAATCTCTTCGACGGGGAGCTCGTGGTCGATGAGCCGCATTACTGCGAGATCCAGACGCCGGAGTGCCTGTTCCACGTCGGGCACGGCGTGGAGGGGAAACAGGGGATGACGCTCACCGTGGCCCTTCGTCCCGAGAAGATCTCGCTCGAGCCCGGCTGGCAGGATCTTCCCTACAACGCCGTACAGGGGACGGTGGCGGCGCGCAGCTACATGGGCAGCTATACCGCCTATGAGATCGAGTTGCCCTCGGGGCGCCGTTTGCGCGTCACCGTCACCAACGTCGATCGCTATGAGGAGCCCTATGAGCTTGGGGTGCGCGTGACGGCGCATTGGATGCCGTCGGCGCCCGTGGTCATCGTCGAGTGAAACGCCCGCTGCAGGAGATCGCCATGCTGCGTCGCCCCTGGTTGCCGCCGGGTCGCTGGTTCGTGATCGGCGTGCCGGAGTTCTTCCTCTTCGTCTTTCTGCTGCTGCCTTTCCTGATCCTGCTCAAGATCAGTTTTTCCCACGCCGATGCCGTCGGGGTGGGGTTCGAACCTCTGATCTCGTGGCTGGAAGAGGGCACGCTCAGCATCAAGCTGCATTTCGATGCCTATCTGAGCGTGATGCAGGACGACGTCTATCTGCTCACCTATCTCTCGTCGGTGGGCTATGCCCTGCTGACGACCTTGCTGTGCCTCGTCATCGGCTATCCCTTCGCCTATTTCCTGGCCCAGAGTTTCCCGACGCTGCGGCCGGTGATGCTGATGCTCATCATGCTGCCGTTCTGGACGCCGTTCCTCATCCGCATTTATGCGTGGAAGAACATCCTGGACGCCAACGGCCTGCTCAACCAGTTCCTGCTGTGGGCTGGCATCGTGGATGAGCCGCTGCAGTTGATGTTTACCAAGTTTTCCTTCATGGTGGGCATGGTCTATGGCTATATCCCCTTCATGATCCTGCCGTTGTACGCCAACCTCGTCAAGCTCGACCGGCGGCTGCTGGAAGCGGCGGCCGATCTGGGGGCGCGGCCTTGGCAGCGTTTCTGGCTGGTGACCGTGCCCTTGTCGCGCGAGGGGATTCTCGCCGGCTCGCTCCTCGTCTTCATCCCGGCGGTGGGGGAATACGTGATCCCCGAGCTGCTCGGCGGCATCTCGATCCTGAACATCGGCCGCATGATGTGGAACGAATTCTTCATCAACCTCGACTGGCAGCGGGCCGCGGCGGTGACGATGCTGATGGTGCTCATCATCCTCTTCCCGATCTGGCTCTTCAACCGCTACCAGATGCGCCTGATGGAGGCCCGGCGATGAGACGTTTCCCGTGGCTGGCGACGCTGTGGACGGTGCTCGTCTATGGCTTCCTGTACCTGCCGATCGTGGTACTGGTGATCTATTCCTTCAACGATTCGCGCATGGTCACGGTCTGGGGCGGGTGGACCTTGCGCTGGTACGCCGAGGCGGCGGCCGACCAGGTGGTGATCGACGCCTTGGTGCTGTCGCTGGAGATCGCGGTGGCCACCGCCACCGCTTCCGTGGTGCTGGGCACCTGTGCCGCCTACGCCTTGACACGCTATCGGCGCTTCCCCGGCAAAGGGCTCTTCACCTTGCTCCTCAACGTGCCGCTGGTATTGCCGACGGTGGTGCTGGCGATGGTGCTGCTGCTCTTCTTCGTCAGCATGGAGCATCTCTTCGGTTTTCCGCAGAAGGGGTTTACGACGCTCTTCATCGGCCATACGGTGATGTGCGTCTCTTACGCCGCGATCACCATCATGTCGCGGTTGCGGGAAGTGGATCCGGCGCTGGAGGAGGCGGCGATGGATCTGGGGGCGCGTCCTTCGCAGGTGTTCTTCCTCGTGACCTTGCCGGCCATTTTTCAAGCGGTGGCCTCGGCCTGGCTGCTGACGCTGTCACTGTCGCTCGACGAGGTGGTGATCTCGGCCTTTCTCTCGGGGCCGGGAACGTCGCCGCTGCCGGTGGTGATCTTCTCGCGGGCCCGTTTGGGACTCAATCCCGAGATCAACGTCATCGGCGCCGTCACCGTCTATCTGGTGCTGGCCGGTCTGCTCCTGGCCAGCGTCTGGATGGCGCGGCGGGCCAAGCAGCGGGCGCGTGAAAATGCGGCCTTGCTGCGCCAGGCCCAGGTGGAGGCCTTGACTTCGTCTTCGGCCTCCTGACGGCCCGCTGGCGTTGCCGGGCGGGCGAGGTTGCTGGTATCGTTGCGTCTTTCTTTTCGTGACGTTCAGGATGGTGTGATGCTCGACGTTCAGTGGTTGCGTTCCCGGCTCGACGAAGTGAAGGCGGCGCTCGCGCGGCGTGGCGCGAAGATCGACTGGTCCCGGTTCGAGGCGCTCGAGTCCGAACGAAAAGATCTACAGACACGCACCCAGGAACTGCAGGCGCAGCGCAACGCCCTTTCGAAGGAAGTGGGACGGCGCAAGGGGCGGGGCGAGGATGCTTCCGACCTGCTCGCCCAGCTCGCGCTGATCACCGCCGAGCTCGACGCGTGCGAAGAGCGGCTCTCGGCCTTGCTCACCGAGTTGGAATCCTTCTTCGCCACCCTACCCAATATCCCTCATCCTTCCGTTCCCGACGGAACGAGCGAGGCCGACAACGTGGAGGTGGCGCGCTGGGGCTCGCCGCGGGTGTTCGATTTTCCGGTGCGCGATCACGTCGACGTGGGTACGCCCCTGGGGCTGGATTTCGAGGCGGCAGCGAAAATCGCCGGGGCGCGCTTTTCCGTGATGCGCGGCGACGTGGCGCGGCTGCATCGGGCGCTGGGGCAGTTCATGCTCGATCTGCACACGCGCGAGCATGGCTACCTCGAAGTCTATGTGCCCTATCTCGTCAATGCGCGCAGCCTCTTCGGGACGGGGCAGCTGCCCAAGTTCGCCGAGGATCTCTTTGCCGTGCCGCGCGATGCGGAGAATTTCTACCTCATTCCCACCGCCGAGGTGCCGGTGACCAACCTGGTGCGCGATGAGATCGTGGAGGAATCGGCATTGCCGCTGAAGTTTGTTGCGCACACGCCATGCTTTCGCTCGGAGGCCGGTGCTTATGGGCGCGACACGCGCGGCATGATCCGCCAGCATCAGTTCGACAAGGTGGAGCTGGTGCGCATCGAGCATCCGGATCGTTCTTGGGAGGCGCTCGAGGAGCTCACCGGGCACGCGGAGACGGTGCTCCAGCGCCTGGGCCTGCCCTATCGCAAGGTGGCTTTGTGCGCCGGGGATCTTGGGTTTTCCGCGGCAAAGACCTATGATTTGGAAGTGTGGCTGCCGGGGCAGAATACCTACCGCGAGATTTCTTCGTGCTCGAACTTCGAGTCCTTCCAGGCCCGCCGGCTGCAGGCACGGTTTCGGCCGGCCGGCGGCAAGGGCAAGCCCCAGCCAGTGCATACCTTGAACGGTTCGGGGCTGGCGGTGGGACGGACCTTGGTGGCGGTGCTGGAGAACTACCAGCAGCGCGATGGTTCGGTGGTCGTGCCCGAGTCACTGCGGCCGTGGATGGGGGGGCAGGAAGTGATCGAGCCCCGTCGGTGATCAAGCGCACAAAGGGGGGAGCATGGGCGTGATCGTGGGAGTGGCGAGCGCACCGCAGCCGCAGGAGCGGCGGGTGGCGCTGGTGCCGGAGCTGGTGAAGAAATACGAGGCGCAGGGAGCGCAGGTGCTGATGGCTGCCGGCGCGGCCAAGCGGGCGCATTGGGCCGACGAGGCGTTTCCGGGGGTGGAGATCGTGCCCGAGCCGGCGGAGGTGTTCCGCCGCGCGCAGCTCGTGCTGTGCGTGCAGCCGCCGCGCGACGAGGAGCTCGCGCTCATGCCCGAAGGCTCGGTCCTGGTGGGAGCGTTGCACCCCTGGGGCAGCCGCGAGCGCGTCGAGCGCCTACTCGAGCGGCGCATCACCGCCTTCGCGCTCGAGCTCTTGCCGCGCATCTCGCGCGCGCAGAGCATGGACATCCTTTCTTCCCAGGCGACGGTGGCCGGCTACGAGGCGGCGCTGATCGCCGCCGATCACAGCCCGAAGTTCTTTCCCATGCTCACCTATGCCGCCGGTACCATCCGTCCGGCCAAGGTACTGGTGATCGGGGCCGGAGTGGCGGGGCTGCAGGCGATCGCCACCGCCCGGCGCCTGGGGGCGGCAGTGGAAGCCTACGATGTGCGCCCGGAGACGCGCGAGCAGGTGGAGTCGCTCGGGGCGAAGTTCCTCGACACGGGGGTGCGGGCGGTGGGCGAGGGCGGCTACGCGCGCGAGCTCACCGAAGAGGAGAAGGCGATCCAGGCGGAGAAGCTCGGCAAGGCGGTGGGCCAGGCCGACGCGCTCATCACCACGGCTTCCATTCCGGGGCGGCCGGCGCCGCGCATCATCACCGCCGAGATGATCGCGCGCATGCGCCCCGGGGCGGTGGTGGTCGATCTGGCCGCCGAGACGGGGGGCAACGTCGAGGGTACGGTGCCGGGCGAGAAGACCTGGGTCGGCGAGGTGCTGCTGATCGGCCCGACCTTCGTGCCCAGCCGCATGCCGGTGCATGCCTCCGAGATGTTCTCCAAGAACGTGTTCAACTTCGTTTCGCTCTTCCTGCGCGAAGGAAGCTTGGCGCTGGCGTGGGACGACGAGGTGCTCGCCGGCACCTGCATGACGCACGCCGGCGAGCTCAAGAGCGAGCGGGTTCGCCAATGGCTGGGTCTGTGAGGAGGGAGCGGTGATGGACGGTTTGAGCGCGTTGTTCATTTTCATGTTGGCGGCGTTTACGGGCTACGAGGTGATCGCGCGGGTGCCGGTCATCCTGCACACACCCTTGATGTCGGGTTCGAATTTCATCCACGGGGTGGTGCTGATCGGGGGAATGATCGTGCTCGGGCAGGCGCCGTCCGACGATCCGGCCTCGCTCGCGCTGGGCTTCATCGCCGTGCTGCTGGGGGCGGCCAATGCCGCCGGCGGCTACGTCGTCACCGAGCGGATGCTGGCGATGTTCAAATCGAACAAGGGCGCCGGGGAGGGCGGGCGATGAGCACGTTCATCCATTTCATCTATTTCCTGGTGGCGATCGCTTTCATCCTCGGGTTGAAGGCGATGAGCTCTCCGGCCACGGCGCGCCGCGGCGTGCAGTGGGCGGGCTACGCCATGGTCGCGGCGGTGCTCGTCACTTTCTATTTGCCGGGGATGCACAACTACGGCTTGATGATCACCGCGATCGTCATCGGGGCGGCGATCGCCTGGTATTTGGGCAAGACGGTGAAGATGACCGACATGCCGCAGATGGTGGCCATCTACAACGGCATGGGTGGCGGGGCGGCGGCGGCGATCGCCGCGGTGGAGTTTTTGCGGCAGGACGCCGTGCATCACGCCTCGGTCGGCTTGCTCGCCGCGCTCGGGGCGATCATCGGCGCGGTGGCCTTTTCCGGTAGCTGCGTGGCCTTTGCCAAGCTGCAGGGGCTCTTGAAGAAGACCTACCAGGTGCCGCAGCAGAACAACGTCGTGTTCTTCCTCGCGCTCTTTACCTTCGGCATCGGTTTGACGATCGGTTTTTCCTCGCATCCGGGCGGTTTCGAGCTCACGATCTTCTTCCTGCTCGCGCTCGCTCTGGGGGCGCTGCTCACCCTGCCCATCGGTGGGGCGGACATGCCGGTGGTCATTTCGCTCCTCAACGCCTTCACGGGCCTGGCGGTCGGCTTCGAAGGGTACGTGCTCGCCAATCCCTTGCTGATCGTGGCCGGCACGGTGGTCGGCGCTTCCGGTACGCTGCTCACGCTCCTCATGGCCAAGGCGATGAACCGTTCGATCCGCACCGTGATCTTTGCGCCGATCACCGGCGAGGCGCAGGAGACGCAAGGGGAGGTGAGCGGTTCGCTCAAGGAATATTCGCCCGACGACGCGGCGGCTACCCTGCGCTACGCGCAGAAGGTGATCATCGTGCCGGGCTACGGCATGGCGGTGGCCGGCGCCCAGCACAAGGTGTGGGAGATGGCGCAGCTGCTCGAAGAGGCGGGGGTGGAGGTGAAGTTCGCCATCCACCCGGTGGCGGGGCGCATGCCGGGACACATGAACGTGCTGCTCGCAGAGGCCGGCGTGCCCTACGACAAGATCTTCGACCTGGAGGAGATCAACGCCGAGTTCGCCCAGACCGACGTCGCCCTGGTGATCGGCGCGAACGACGTGGTCAACCCCGCGGCGCGCACCAACAAGTCGAGCCCCATCTACGGCATGCCCATCCTCAACGTGGATCAGGCGCGCGAGGTGCTGGTGATCAAGCGCGGCAAGGGTACGGGGTACTCCGGCATCGAGAACGAGCTCTTCTACCGCGACAACTGCCACATGGTCTATGGCAGCGCGCAGGAGGTGGTCGCCCGCATCATCCAGCGCCTGAAGGAGTTGGAAGCCTGAGCGTCTGTGGGCCCGGGCCCGTGCAGGAATCGCCGCGGTCGGGGCAGCAGTTTGATTCATTGGCTTGGAGAGCGGGGATGCGCCGTGTCCTTGCATTGGCCGCGTGGGTGTGCTGCGGCGGCGTCTGGGCGCAAGGCGGGGTGCTGCCTCAGCCGGTGCCGCCGCTTGCGGCGCCTGAAGTGCGGCGGGACTTGCCCACGTCGCCGCTGCGTGAAGGGCCGGATCCGGGCTTTGCTGGTATCTGGGCGACTTCGATCGACCTGCAGACGCTCGCCCTGATGCTGCAGCTGCGCGACTGGTGCCTGAACCGCAGCATTCCCGACGAAGCGCTGCAACGTCAGCTCGAACGGCTCGGCACGCTCACGGGGCGCGAGGAGAATTGCCGGACGGTGTTGTCGCGCTGAATCGGCTTTATTCCATCCCTCTGACGTGCAGGGGTTCGCCCGACGTGACGGCCGGGCCGAACCACGGTCCTTGTTGCAATCGAACGCCCAAGGCGGCGAGGAAATCGCGTTGTCCTGCCGTGGCCACGCCTTGGGCGCGCACTTCGAGCTGCATCGCCTGCGCGAGCGATACCGTCCCGCCGACGAGCGCCTCCAGCCGCTCGTCCCGTCCCAGACCCGAGATCCACGAGGCAGGCAGCATCAGCCCGCTCCAGGGGAGCCGGGCGAGCTGCTCGAGCGGCAAGGCGGCCTCGTCGAGCCCGGCGGCGATCCAGCGGATGCCGCGTTGGGAGAGCGCGAGCAGCGTCGCTGCGGCTTCGGTGTCGAGCGCAGCGCAGGCGGGCAGATCGAGGGCGAATTCGAGCGCCTCGGGGCGGATGCCGGCGGCGAGCGCCATCTCCACCGATTGGGTCAGAGCCGGGTCGCGCAGTGCCTCCGCGGCCAGCGAAAGGGTGATGCGACCGGGCAGGCGGGGGGCGAGCACGGTCAGTCCGGCGAAGGCAGAGCGGGTCAGGCGCGGGATGGCTTGCGCCCGGCGCGCGAGTTCGGTGAGCCGTTCGGGGGCGAGGCCGGCGAAGGCGGGATGGTTCCACACGAGTCGGGCATGGGCGCCGGCAAGCCGCCGCTGCTGGAGATCGACGAGCGGCTCCAACTGCAAGGCGAAGGATTCTTCGGGGCTCTTCCTGAGCGCAACGGCGAGCGGATCGAGCGGCGGGACCGCCGGGGCGGAGGGAGTGACGGCAGGGGCGAATCGCGGCAGGCGTTCGAAGACGAGGACGCGCCATCCTCGTTGGGGCCCGTCGAGCACGCGGGCGCGCACCGGCGCTTCGCCCAGCCCCTCGATCCGGGCGAGCGGTGCTTCGCCCTCCGGCGGCCAGGCGACGGCGGCAAAGCGCGACAGCGGCTGCAGCAGCCATTCCCTCCGTTCGGCAGGGAAGAAGGGTCGAGCGGCATCGTTGAGCGCGGCGATGCGCCCGGCTTCATCCAGCACCACCACCGGCTGGGGCACGGCGGCGGCGAGTCGCGGCCAAAAGGCATCGGTGTGCGCGACGTCGCGGTATACCTCACCGATCAGGTCGGGTGAGAAGAGGATGGCATGCAGACCCGGGCGCAGGCGGGCGGCGGCGATGAAGCGGAAGAGTCGCGAGCGGCCGCCCGGCAGCGCCATGCGGATGCTGCCGCGGCTTTGCCCCTGGATGAACCAGCGGGCCCGTGCCTGCAGGAATTCCTTGTCCGAGGGGAAGAGGTTGGCGAGCGGCTGCCGGATCAGGTCGCGGTAGTCGCGCTCGAGCAGGCGGCAGGCGGCGGTGTTCGCCTCCAGGATGGTTTCGTCGCTGGTGAGGATGAGCCCTTCGTCGATGAGCTCGAGGAGGGCGAGGTACAGGCCCGTTTCCGCGCCCTCGGAGAAATCGGGCCGGAAAGGTTCGCTGGGCGGTTGGGTTTCCATGGTGACGGAGGCTCGGCGCACAATGGGCGATAGGGACACGATATCACCTTCGGTCAACGCGCAGTGGCGAAATAAGACCGGCGTAATGAGCGTTTATCCGTGCTTGGAACGGGCGGCGCGGCTGGATTTTGCTTGTGCGGTCTGGGTCGAGAAGGGGTAAGGGAACCGATTTTTGTTGCAACGCAGCATGGGCGTGGTAAACTCACTCTACCCAACAATCTCGAGCAAAGGAGAAGAAAAATGGCAAGGGACTTCAACGCGATCATGGGCTACCGTTTCGAGGAGCTGCACGTCGGGATGACGGCGGAGACGAGCCGTACCGTCACCGACGCCGACATCCTCATGTTCGCCGGCGTTTCGGGCGACATGAACCCGGTGCACATGGACGACGAGTTCGCCGCCACGACCATGTTCAAGGGGCGCATCGCCCACGGCTTTCTCACCGTGAGCTTCGTCTCGTCGGTGCTGGGCACGAAGATGCCGGGCCCGGGGGCGGTATATGTGTCACAGACGGTGCGCTTCCTCTCGCCGGTGCGCGCCGGCGACACGGTGGTGTCGCGTGCGACCGTCATCGGGCTGCTGCCGGAGAAACGGCGCGTCACGCTGGACACGCGTTGCATCGTGCGCGACAAGGTGGTGCTCGAAGGCGAAGCGGTGGTCTTCATTCCGCCGCGTTGATGCAGCGCAGCATTTCTGGAAAGGAAAGGCGCCGGGGCAGTCCGACCGGCGCCTTCTCGCGTCAACGGGGCTTGGTCTTGTCGCGCTCGATCAGCGCATAGGCCGAGTGGTTGTGGATGGACTCGAAGTTCTCCGATTCGGCGACGTAATGCACGATGCGCGGATCGGCATCGAGCCGGGCGGCGACGTCGCGCACCATGTCTTCGACGAACTTTGGGTTGTCGTAGGCGTGCTCGGTGACGTATTTCTCGTCGGGGCGCTTCAAGAGCCCATAGAGTTCGCTGGAGGCTTCTTTCTCGGCCAGTTGCACGAGCTCTTCGATCCAGACGTGATCGATCGTGCGCGCGGTGATGGTGACGTGCGAGCGCTGGTTGTGCGCGCCGTAAGCCGAGATCTTCTTCGAGCAGGGGCACAGGCTCGTGACCGGTACCACCACTTTCATGGTGAAGCGGTACTCGCCGCCGGCGAGGATCTCGCCGATGAAGGTGACGTCGTAGTCCATCAGGCTCGCTACGCCGGTGACCGGGGCGCGTTTCTCGATGAAGTAGGGAAAGCTCATCTCGATGTGGCCGGTCTCGGCTTCGAGCCGCTCGACCATCTGCCGCAGCATGGGTTCGAAATTCTCGACCGAGATCTCGCGCTCGTGGGCGTTGAGGATCTCGACGAAGCGCGACATGTGCGTGCCCTTGAAGTTGTGCGGCAGCCCCACGTACATGTTGAAGGTGGCGACGGTGTGCTGCACGCCGCCGCTGCGGTCACTCACGCGGATGGGGTGGCGGATGCTCTTGATGCCGACCTTGTCGATGGCCATGTGGCGGTGATCGGCGAAGGATTGCACGTCGGGGATGGGTTGGATCGCTTGGTCCATGTCGGGTTCTCTCGTCTCGTTCTTGGGGGGTGATCCTATCGTAGACACATGCCGTGACGGGTCAAGCATCGCCGCCATCGAAGCGCGCTATCGCCGCCTGGATGCCGTCGGCGTCGAGCCCTACCAGGCGCAGCAGCAGGGCCGGGTCGCCGTGCTCGATGAAGCGGTCCGGCAGTCCCAGGCGCAGCAGCCGGGGTGGGGTGTCCAGCGTCTGGACGATGCGCGCGACTTCGGCTCCGGCCCCGCCGATGACGGCGTTCTCTTCCAGCGTGACGAGCACGTCATGGGTGGCGGCCACGGCGCGTATCGTGGTCTCGTCGAGCGGTTTGACGAAGCGCAGGTTGACCACCGTGGCGTCGAGCCGCTCACCGACTTCGCGCGCTGGCGCCACCATCGAACCGAGGGCGAGCAGCGCGATGCGCCGGCCCTGGCGCAGCAGTTCGGCTTTGCCGATCGGCAAAGGCTCTAACCCTGGATCAAGGGGGACGCCGGGGCCATGACCACGGGGGTAGCGTACCGCTGCTGGGCCGTCGTGCAGGAAAGCGGTGGTGAGCATGCGGCGGCATTCGTTCTCGTCGGCCGGTGCCATCACCACGAGATTGGGCACGCAGGCCAGAAAGCTCAGGTCGAAGGCGCCGTGGTGCGTGGGTCCGTCGGCGCCCACCAGTCCGCCGCGGTCGATGGCCAAGACCACGGGCAGGTTCTGCAGGGCGATGTCGTGGATGAGCTGGTCGTAGGCGCGCTGCAGGAAAGTGGAGTAGATCGCCACCACCGGTTTGAACCCTTCGCAGGCAAGCCCGGCGGCGAGGGTGAGGGCGTGCTGCTCGGCAATGCCGACGTCGAAATAGCGCTCGGGGTATTCCTGGGCGAAGCGCACCAGGCCCGAGCCCTCGCGCATGGCCGGGGTGATGCCGATGAGGCGTGGGTCGCGCGCGGCCATGTCGCAGATCCAGTCGCCGAAGATCTGGGTGTAGGTGGGGCGGCTGGCCTTGGCCGGCTCCAGCCCCTTGGCGTGGTCGAAGCGCGACACGCCGTGATAGAGCACGGGGTCGGCCTCGGCGAGTTTGTAGCCGCGCCCTTTCTTGGTGACGACGTGCACGAAGCGCAGGCCGCCGAGCTTGCGCAGGTTGGCAAGCGTCGGAACCAGCACGTCGAGGTCGTGCCCATCGATGGGGCCGTAGTAGTGGAAACCGAATTCCTCGAAGAGCGTGCCCGGCGGCGAGATCATGCCCTTGACGTGTTCTTCGACGCGTCGCGCGAGCGCCTTGATTGGCGGGGCGGCCGAGAGCACCGTCTCACCCACCCGGCGCGCGGTGTTGTAGGGCTCGCCGCTCAGAAGCCGCGCGAAAACCTGGGTGAGCGCCCCCACCGGCGGCGAGATCGACATCTCGTTGTCGTTGAGGATCACCGTGAGGTCGATTCCGTCGAGGTCGCCGGCGTGGTTGAGCGCCTCGAATGCCATGCCGGCCGACATCGCCCCGTCGCCGATCACCGCCACGCATTGGCGCTTTTCGCCGCGGGCACGGGCGGCGAGCGCCATGCCCAGTGCGGCCGAGATGGAGGTGGAGGAGTGTCCCGTGCCGAAGGTGTCGTAGGGGCTCTCCTCGCGCTTGGGAAAGCCGGAGAGCCCGCCATGCTGGCGCAGCGTGGCCATGCGGTCGCGCCGGCCGGTGAGGATCTTGTGACCGTAGGTTTGGTGCCCCACGTCCCAGACGAGGCGATCGTAGGGGGTGTCGTAGACGTAGTGCAGCGCGATGGTGAGCTCGACGGAACCGAGGTTGGAAGCCAGGTGCCCGCCAGTGTGCGCCACCGTCTCGAGGATGAACTGACGCAGCTCGGCGGCGAGCCGCTTGAGTTCGGGCAGCGACAGGCGGCGCAGGTCGGCAGGGTCGTCGATGCGGCTGAGCAGGGGAAAACGTTCAGTCATGGGGGTCAGCGCCGGCGGTTGGCAACGAAACGGGCGAGCTCGCGCAGGCGCTCGGCGCGCGCGCCCACCGGTTCGAGCGCACCGAGGGTTTCTTCCAGGGTGCGCTGGGCCGCCTCGATCGCTCCCTCCAATCCCAGGAGCGTGACGTAGGTGGCCTTGGCGTGGCGCTCGTCCTTGCCGGCCGTCTTGCCCAGGGTGGCGCTGTCGGCGGTGGCGTCCAGGATGTCGTCGGTGATCTGGAAGAGCAACCCCAAGGCGTTGGCGCCGCGTTCGAGCGCGGCATAGGCTCGAGACTCGGGATCGTCGCAGTACGCTCCGGCGAGCACGGCGTAGCGGATGAGCGCCCCGGTCTTGCACCGATGCAGCGTTTGCAGCGCTTCGAGGGGAATCTTGCGGCCGGTGGCAGCGAGGTCGAGTGCCTGGCCACCGGCCATGCCGTGCGAGCCGGCCGCGCGGGCGAGGCCACGCAAGAGGCCGAGCTGGCGATCGGGTGACAGGCCGGGAAGCGGCGTGGCGAGCAGCTGGAAGGCGAGCGTCTGGAGCGCATCCCCCGTGAGCAGGGCCGTGGCTTCGTCGAAGGCCACATGGACGGTGGGACGGCCATGGCGTAGCGCGTCGTCATCCATTGCGGGGAGGTCGTCGTGCACCAGAGAATAGACGTGGATGAGCTCGACCGCCGCAGCGACGGGCAACAGGGTCTCGATGGGGGCATCGAACCCCTCGCCGGAAGCGAAGACGAGCAGCGGCCGGATGCGCTTGCCGCCGCCGAGCACGGCGTAGCGCATCGCTTCGTGCAGGCGCTGGGGTTCGGCCTCGGCGGCGGGCAGGATCTGATCGAGGAAGTGTTCGACGAGGGCGCGGCGGCGCTCGCACCACGTCTCGAACGGTTCGCGCTCAGAGAACGTCATCGTTCGGCGGGCGGGTCGAGGGGCACGAGAGTGCCGTTTTCGATGGCGAGCAGCCGCTGCTCGGCTTCGTCGAGCACCTGACGGCAGCGACGCACCAGCGCCACGCCTTGCTGATAGCGCTGCAGCGCCGTCTCCAGCGGCAGGCGGCCGGTTTCCAGCGCCTGGACGATGCGCTCGAGTTCGGTGAGCGCGGCTTCGAAGTCGAGGTGCTCGGGTGCGGCAGTGGATTCGCTCATGTCGCCTCCGTGAGGGTTTTGGGAAGGGTGAAGCGGACGTTTTCCGCCACGCCCGGCAGCTCGGCGATTTCGGCAGCGCCCAGTTCCCGCAACCGGGCGAGCACGCGCTGTACGAGTGCTTCCGGGGCCGAAGCGCCGGCGGTAAGGCCGATGCGCCGCGCGCCCTCGATCGTTTCGGCGGTGAGCGCCGTTTCGTCCTCGATGAGGTGCGCCGGAACCCCCAACGCCGCGGCCACTTCCCGCAGGCGGTTGGAATTGGAGCTGTTGGGCGAGCCGATCACCAGCACGAGATCGCATTGGGCGGCAAGGCGCTTGACGGCGTCCTGACGGTTTTGCGTGGCGTAGCAGATGTCGTCTTTTTTCGGACCGAGGATGTGCGGATAGCGTGCGGTGAGCCGCTCGATGAGGCGCCGGGCGTCGTCGACCGACAGCGTCGTCTGGGTGACGTAGGCGCAGCGTTCGGGGTCGAGCGTGAGCCGGGCGACGTCCTCCTCGGTCTCGACGAGGTGGATGCGATCGGGCACCTGCCCCATCGTGCCTTCCACCTCGGGATGCCCTCGGTGGCCGATCATCACGATGTCGTAGCCTTGGCGGTGCAGGCGCTGTACTTCGTGGTGCACCTTGGTCACCAGCGGGCAGGTGGCGTCGAGCACGGTGAGGCCGCGCGCGCGGGCCCGCTCATGGACTCCTTGGGCCACGCCGTGGGCGCTGAAGACGACCACGGCTCCGTCGGGTACCTCGTCGAGCTCTTCGACGAAGACGGCGCCGCGCGCGCGCAACGACTCGACCACGTGGCGGTTGTGCACGATCTCGTGGCGCACGTAGATGGGGGCGCCGAAGTGCTCGAGCGCCCGCTCGACGATCTCGATGGCCCGATCGACTCCGGCGCAGAAGCCGCGGGGATTGGCGAGCAGGACGGTGGGGGCGGCGTTCATGGGATTCAGCTGATGCCGATGATGTGCACTTCGAGCCGGACGGTCTTGCCGGCGAGCGGATGGTTGAAGTCCACGACGCCGTATTCTTCGGTGAGTTCCCGCACCAGCCCCGCGTAGCGCGAACCGTCGGGGGCGGCGAATTCCAGGAGCGTCATCGCGTCGGTGACTTCCGGGGGGAAATCGGCGCGCGCCACGCGCTCGACGAGCTCGGGGCGATGCGGGCCGAAGGCTTCTTCGGGCGGCAGCGTGAAGACGCGGCGCTCGCCCACGCGCAGGCCCGCCAGGCAGCGCTCGAGCGCCGGCAGCACTTCGCCGGTGCCGAGCTGCAAGGTGGCGGGAGTGGCCTCGAAGGTACTCACCACGGCGGTGCCGTCTTCGAGGAGAAAGCGGTAGTGCAGGGTAACGAGGCTGTCGGGGCGGACGGTGTCGGTCATGTCGCTCATTCCTGGGAAGCGGGGCGAGGGGTATCGTGGGGCCGGCGGTAGTGCCACAGCAGCAGCGCCACACCGACCGTGATGGCGCTGTCGGCAAGATTGAAGGCGGGCCAAGCCCAGCGCCCGGCGTGAAAGAGCAGGAAATCGTAGACGGCGCCGTGCGCCAGCCGATCGATGGCGTTGCCGAGCGCGCCGCCGACGATCAGGCCGTAGGCGAAGCGCTCCATCCGTTCCGCCCCCGGGCTCGCGGCGAGCCACGACAGCCACGCGCTCACGCCGAACGCGAGGGCGAGGAAGAGTCCTCGCTGCCAGCCGCCGGCTTGGGCGAGAAAGCTGAAGGCCGCGCCGGTATTGTATACCGAGACGAGCTGTAGGAAAGGCGCGAGCACCAGGCGTTCGCCCTCGGGAAGCCAGCGCGAGAGGGCGATCTTGCTGCCCTGGTCGAGCGCGATCACCGCCAGGGCGACGGCAAGCGTCGGCCGTAGCCGGGCGAAGGCGCTCATGCCCAGCGGCGCGTCTCGCCCGCGCCGTGCAGATTGTCGATGCAGCGTGCGCACAGGGTGGGGTGCTCGGGGTCGCGGCCCACGTCGGCCTCATAGTGCCAGCAGCGCTCGCATTTGGCGTGCGGGCTCGGTTCGATCTCGATGCCCTCGGCTTCGGGGGTATCGACCTCGACGAGGCGCACTTGGGAGGTGATGAGGGCGAACTTGAGCTCTTCGCCCAAGGCCGCGAGCGCCGTGTAGCGTTCGCCGTGAGCGCGGATCGTGACTTCGGCCTGCAACGAAGGGCCGATGCGGCCCTGCATGCGCACCGCCTCGATCGCCTTGTTGACCGCCTCGCGCGTCTCGAGCACGGTCGCCCAGCGCCGCTCGATCGTCTCGGCCTGTGGGACCGCCGGAATCTCGTGCCAGGTGTGCAGCATCACGCTGTCGTCGTCGCTGCCGGTGAGGTAGGTCCAGATCTCTTCGGCGGTGAAAGCGAGCACCGGCGCCATCAGGCGCACGAAGGCGTGCAGGATGTGGTGGATCGCCGTCTGCGCCGAGCGCCGCGGCAGGCCATTGGCAGGCGTCGTGTAGAGACGATCCTTGAGGACGTCGAGATAGAAGGCGCCCAGTTCCTCGGCGGCGTAGTTCTGCAGCGCCTGCACCACCTTGTGGAATTCGAAACGCTCGTAGTCGGCGCAGACCTGCGCCTGCAGGCGCGCCAGGCGCAGCAGGGCGTAGCGGTCGAGCTCCACCATGTCTTCCACCGGCACCGCATCGCGCGTGTGCTCGAAGTCGGCCACGTTGGCGAGCATGAAGCGCAGGGTGTTGCGCAGCCGCCGGTAGACCTCGACGACGCGATCGAGGATTTCCTTGGAGATGGTGAGCTCGCCGGAATAGTCGGTGGCGGCCACCCACAGGCGCAGGATTTCGGCGCCGAGCGTGTCGGCGACCTGCTGCGGCGCGACGACGTTGCCGCGCGACTTCGACATCTTCAGCCCTTGGCCGTCGACCACGAAGCCGTGCGTGAGCAGCCCCCGGTAGGGCGGATGCCCGTCGATGGCGCAGCCGGTGAGCAGCGACGAGTGGAACCAGCCACGGTGCTGGTCGGAACCCTCTAGGTAGAGGTCGGCCGGGTGTCCCAGCTCGGGGTGCGAGCCGCGCAGCACGTGCACGTGGGTGGTGCCGGAGTCGAACCACACGTCCAGCGTGTCGAGCACTTTTTCGTAGCGATCGGCTTCCTCGCCAAGGAGTTCGCGGGGATCGAGCCGGAACCAGGCGTCGATTCCCTCGCGCTCGACGCGCCGGGCGACTTCCTCGATGAGCTGCGCCGTAGCGGGGTGCGGTTCGCCCGTGGTCTTGTCGACGAAGAAGGCGATCGGCACGCCCCAGTTGCGTTGGCGCGAGATGCACCAGTCGGGGCGATTGGCGATCATGGCATGCAGCCGTGCCTGGCCCCAGGCGGGGTAGAAACGGGTAGCGTCCACGCCGCGCAAGGCTTTGTCGCGCAGGGTCTCGCCGTCGGGCAGGGCGCGGCCGGGAATCGTGTCCATGGCGATGAACCACTGGCCGGTGGCGCGGTAGATCGTCGGACTCTTGTGGCGCCAGCAGTGGGGGTAGCTGTGGCGGATCGGCGCGTGGGCAAAGAGCGATCCGACTTCTTCGAGCTTGGCGACGATCTTCGGGTTCGCGTCCCAGATCGAGAGCCCACCGAAGAAGGGGAGCGCAGGGTCGTAGGTCCCGTCGCCGCGCACCGGCATGAGGATGTCTTCCTGGCGCATGCCGGCCTTGAGGCAGGTGAGGAAGTCGTCGACGCCGTAGGCCGGGGCCGAATGCACCAGCCCCGTGCCGGTGGAGACATCGACGTAATCGGCCGCGATCACCAGGCTGTCGCGGGCGTAGAAAGGGTGGCGGAAACGCAGCCGGTCGAGCGCCGCGCCGTGCGCCGCGCCCAGCACGCGCCCCTCGAGCCCGTAGCGCGCGAGCGCCTGTTCGCGCAGCGCCGCGGCGAGGATGAGGGCGCCGCGGGGCGTGGCTACCAGCTCGTAGACGACTTCGGGGTGCACGTTGATCGCCTGGTTGGCAGGGATCGTCCACGGCGTGGTGGTCCAGATCACGGCGTAGATCGGCCCCTGCGGCGGCTCGCTCAGGCCGAAGGCGTGGGCAAGGCGCGCGCGCTCGGCGGGGTCTTCTAGGGAAAAGCCGACGTCGATCGCCGGCGAGGTGCGCTCGGCGTACTCGATCTCGGCTTCGGCCAGGGCCGAGCCGCAGTCGAAGCACCAGTTGACGGGTTTGAGCCCCTTGTAGAGGTAGCCGCGCTCGTAGATCTTGCCCAGCGCCCGGATCTCGTTCGCCTCGTTGGCAAAGTTCATCGTGAGGTAGGGATTGTCCCAGTCGCCCAGCACGCCCAGGCGAATGAAATCTTTCATCTGGCGCTGGATCTGCTCGGCGGCGTATTCGCGGCAGCGGCGGCGGGCTTCGTCCGGCGGCAGGTGTTTGCCGTAGAGTTTTTCGATCTGGTGTTCGATCGGCAGGCCATGGCAATCCCAGCCCGGAACGTAGGGGGCATCGAACCCGGCCAGCGTCTTCGAGCGCACGATGATGTCCTTGAGGATCTTATTGACCGCGTGCCCGATGTGGATGTCGCCATTGGCGTAGGGCGGGCCGTCGTGCAACACGAATTTGGGGCGGCCGCGGCAGACCTCGCGGATCTTGCGATAGAGCTTTTTCTGCTGCCATTGCGCGATCCAGCCGGGTTCGCGCTTGGCGAGGTTGGCGCGCATGGGGAAGGGGGTGTCGGGCAGATTGAGCGTGGCGCGGTAGTCGGTCATGGATGATCCTCGGTCAGGGGGAACGCTGCGCCGTGGTGCCGATGCCATTGGCGGGCATGGACGACGTCTTCGCCGATCTGGGCGCGCAGGGCGTCCAGATCGGCGAATTTGCGTTCCTCGCGCAGTTTGTGGAAAAAGGCGACGCACACGCGGCGACCGTAGCATTCGCCGCTCCAGTCGAGCAGATGGACTTCGAGCCGCGGCGTGAGCCCGCCCACGGTCGGGCGCAGGCCGATGTTGGCCACCGCGGGCAGGGGGGGCGCGGCCAGTCCTGTCACGGCGCAGACATAGACGCCCGGCGGTGCGAGCCGGCGCGCAGACAAGGGGATGTTGGCGGTGGGAAAGCCGAGCGCGCGCCCGAGCTTTTCGCCGTGCATCACCCGGCCCTCGATGCTGTAAGGGCGACCGAGCAGCCGAGCGGCCTGTTCGAGCTTTCCCTCGGCCACCAGGGTACGGATGAGGCTGCTGGAGACGCGCAGTCCGTCGATGCGCACTTCCGGCACCGGCTCGACGGTGAAGCCGAATCGCTCGCCGGCTTCGAGCAGTTCGGCGAGCCCGCCGCTGCGCCGGGCGCCGAAACGGAAGTCGTCTCCGATGACGAGGTGCTGGACGTTGAGCCCGCGCACGAGCAGCGTTTCGATGAATTCCTCAGCCCCGAGTCGCGCAAGGCGAGAATCGAATCGCAGCACGTGCAGGCGGTCGAGCGCCGAGTCGGCGAGCGCGAGGAGCTTTTCGCGCAGGGAGCTCAGCCGCGGCGGGGCGGCCTGCGGCGCAAAGAATTCACGCGGGTGGGGCTCGAAGGTGAGGGCGGCGGCTTGGGCGTGCGCTTCGTCGGCGCGCTCGCGCACCAGGCGCAACAAGACCTGGTGTCCGCGATGGACGCCGTCGAAATTGCCGATCGTCAGCACGGTGGGCGGATGAGGTCCGCCGATGCCTCGGATGACGCGCATAGCCGCTATGCCGGAAAAAACTTCGATTATATCGGCTGTGCAGCGAAACGGCGCCGTTTCAGCCTTTGCCGTCTCGGGCTGCCATCAGGAGCCGCGGCGTCGGTGCAGCGGCTTCGAGATAGCGCTGCAGCCCCTTGCTGATCGCCTGCGCCAACCGCTCCTGGTAGGCGGGGTCGTTGAGGCGGCGTTCTTCCTCGGGATTGCTGATGAAGGCGGTTTCGATGAGCACGGCGGGCACGTCGGGGTTGCGCAGCACGGCGAAGTTGGCGTATTCGATGTCGCGTTTGTGCAAGGGGTTGATCTCGCCGAGCGAGGCGAGCAGGTGCCGTCCGAGCTTGGCGGAATCCTGCATGGTGGCGGTGAGGGAGAGATCGAGCAGGGTCTTGGCGACGTGCTCGTTTTTTTGTCCCAGGTTGACCCCGCCGATGAGATCGGCCTCGTTTTCCTTGTTGGCGAGCCAGCGGGCGGTGGTGCTCGAGGCACCACGGTCACTCAGCACATAGACGGAGCTGCCGCGCGGGCTGGAGGAGACGACGGCATCGGCGTGGATGGAGACGAAGAGATCGGCCTGGGCGGCGCGAGCGCGGCGCACGCGCTCACCCAGGGGAACGAAATAGTCGTCGTTGCGGGTGAGGGCGCAGCGCAGCTTGGGCTGCGCATCCAGGATACGTTTCAGCCGGCGGGCCACGGCCAGGGTCACGTCTTTTTCGCGCGAGCCGAAGCGGCCGATCGCGCCCGGATCCTCGCCGCCGTGGCCAGGGTCGATGACGATCACGTAGGGGGCGCTGGCTGGAGTCCGGCCCTTGGCTGGCGGAGAAAGGGTGGCCGCAGGGGGAAGGTCGGGGGTCTCGCTCAGCTGGGGGGTGCCGGCCGTCGATGAGGCCCCATGCTTGTTGCCGAGTTCGGCAAGCAGCGCTTGGATCGGATCGCGCGGCGTTTTGGGGTAGACGTCGATCACCAGGCGATGGCGGTACTGCGCCACCGGATCCAGGGTGAAGATCTGGGGTTCGGCTTTCTGCTTGAGGTCGATGACTACCCGCACGACGTCGGGACGGAACTGACCCACCCGTACGCCTTGGATGTAGGGGTCCTCGGCCGAGATCTTGCCCGGCAGGCTCTTGAGGACTTCGTCGAGGCTCATGCCCGGCAGGTCGATCACCAGGCGGTCGGGATCGGGGACGAACTGGTATTCGAAATGCAGCGGCTGGTTCGCCTCCAGCGTGATTCGCGTATAGTCTTCGGCCGGCCAGGCGCGCACGGCGACGAAGGCCGCTCCCTGCGCCCAGCCCAAGCGGGGCGTGAGGGTGAAGGCGGCAAGCAGCGCACCCGCCTGGCCGAGAAAGCGCCGCCTGCGGGGCGTGACGGCATCGGTCAGCGCGATGGGGCGAGACGGTCGAGGCATTCGCTGGCCCTCGGGGTCGAAGCGGTGAGTCGGGCTTCGCGGCTGCCGTCGGGACGCGGCGCGAGCGCGAGCGTCAGATCCGGCGCCGGCGTGTGCGGTGCGGCTTTTTCCGGCCATTCGACGAGGCACACGCCCGTGCCGTCGAAGTATTCGTCGAGTCCGGCGCCGAAGAATTCCTCTGGCGTCGCGAAGCGGTAGAAATCGAAATGATACAGGTTCAAACCGGACACGGTGTACGGTTCGACGAGTCCGTAGGTCGGGCTCTTGACGGGGCCGGTGTGCCCCAGGGCGCGCAGCATTGCGCGCACGAAGGTGGTCTTGCCGGCGCCAAGGGGGCCGACGAGATGGATGACCCAGCCGGGAGCGAGGCAGGGGGCGAGACGCTGGGCGAGCGCCGCCGTGGCGTTTTCGTCGGCGAGGGGAAGGATGAGTTCGCGATGCAAGGACATGAGGGGCCTCGGACGGTGGAACCGATCGACTGGGCGGCGCGCAAACGTGCGATCGCCGAAGCAGCGGCCAGGCTCGGGTTTTCGGCGATGCGGGTGGTCGAGCCCGACCTGTCGGCGTGCGAGGCGGGCCTGCTCGCCTGGCTGGAAGCCAGATTCCACGGTGAGATGGATTATATGCGCCGACACGGGCTTTTGCGCGCGCGTCCCGCCGAACTGGTGCCGGGCACGGTACGGGTGATCTCTTTGCGCTTCCCCTATTGGCCGGCGGATGCGGCACCGGCGCAGGAAGTGCTCGCTGATCCGGGGCTCGGCTACGTGTCGCGCTATGCCCTGGGGCGGGATTACCACAAAGCGGTGCGCGTGCGCTTGGCGCGGCTCGTCGCGTTCATGGAGGCGATGGGGCCGCATCGGGGACGGGTCTTCGTCGATTCGGCGCCGGTGATGGAAGTGGCGCTCGCCGAGCGCGCAGGCTTGGGCTGGCGCGGCAAGCACACGCTCTTGTTGAACCGCGAGGAAGGGTCGTTCTTCTTTCTCGGCGAGATCTTCACCGACTGGCCCCTGCCGGTCGACGCGCCGATCGAAGCCCACTGCGGGCGATGCACCCGCTGCCTCGACCTGTGCCCCACGCGGGCGATCGTGGCGCCGTACCGGCTGGACGCGCGCCGCTGTATCTCTTATTTGACCATCGAGCATCCCGGGCCGATTCCCGAAGTCCTGCGTCCGGCGATCGGCAACCGCATCTATGGCTGCGACGATTGCCAGCTCGTCTGCCCGTGGAACCGCTTCGCGCGGCGCGTCGATCTGCCCGAGTTCGCGCCGCGCCACGGGCTGGATGCTCCGATGCTCACTTCGCTCTTTGCTTGGAGCGAGGGCGAGTTCCTGGAAAAGTTCGCCGGCAGTCCGATACGGCGCATCGGTTGGGAACGGTGGCTGCGCAACCTGGCCGTGGCCCTGGGCAACGCCCCCACGAGTCCGGAGGTGGTGGCGGCGCTCATGGCACGGCGCGAGCATCCCTCCGCCCTGGTGCGTGAGCATGTCGCCTGGGCGCTCGCGCGGCATGGAGTGTCTTGAAGGGCGGTGCTACACTCGCGCTTTTGCAGGGAAGGCACAGGATGACGAAGGCGGATCGCCCCATCGGGGTGTTCGATTCCGGCGTGGGCGGCCTGACCGTGGTGCGCGCGCTCATGGAGCGGCTACCGTTCGAATCCATCGTCTATTTCGGCGACACGGCGCGCGTGCCCTATGGGATCAAGTCGCCGGACACCATCGCGCGTTACGCGGCCCAGCTCACCCGTTTCCTGCTCGCGCAGGACGTGAAGATGCTGATCGTGGCGTGCAACACCATGGCGGCGGTGGCGCAGGAAGTGGTGCGCACGCTCGCCGGACCGAACGTGCCGGTGCTCGACGTGATCGAGGCTGGCGCCCGGGCGGCGGTGGCGGCCACGCGCAACGCCACGGTGGGCGTGATCGGTACGCCGACCACCATCAACAGCAACACCTATGCGCTTCGCATTCATGCGCTGCGCGGCGATGTGCGGGTGCATTCACAAGCCTGTGCCCTCTTCGTGCCGCTGGTGGAAGAAGGCTGGCTCGACCATCCGGTCACGCGCCTCACCGCCGAGGAGTACCTCAAGCCGGTGCTCGCCGAAGGAGTGGACACCCTCGTGCTCGGCTGCACCCATTATCCCTTGCTCAAGCCGGTGCTCGCCGACATCGCCGGACCGCAGGTGCGCATCGTCGATTCGGCCGTGACCACGGCCGAGCAGGCGGCGCGGGTTCTCGATGGTGCGGAGGGTCTGCGCGCCGGTGCCGGCAGCGTGCCGCGGCACCGCTTCTACGTCACGGACGTGCCGCTGCGTTTCCAGACCATCGCCGAACGATTCCTGGGGCGGGCTTTGCCGGAGGTAGTGCGGGTCGACGTGCCGGAGTAGGGCTCAAGGCTCGGGCCCGGTGGCGACGGGTCGGCGCGCATCGGCGCACCACTCGCTCCACGAGCCGGGGTAGAGGCGCGAGCCGCAAAGCCCCGCCGATTCCATGGCCAGCAGGTTGTGGCAGGCGGTGACGCCGGAACCGCACTGATGCACCACTTCCGACGGATCGCGGCCAGCAAGCAAGGCCGCGAACTCGGCGCGCAGCACCTCGGGCGGACGGAATCGGCCGTGCTCGTCGAGGTTGAGGCGATAGAAGCGGTTGACGGCGCCGGGGATGTGCCCCGCGACCGGGTCGAGCGCCTCGTTCTCGCCGCGATAGCGGTCGGGACTGCGGGCATCCACGATGAGAAAGCGACCGCTCCCGAGCTGGGCGAGGAGCTCTTCGGTGGTGACGGTGGGCATGCACGGCTCGGGCGCGGCAGGGTAGGTGCACGGCCCCGCTTGCCGAACGCTGCGATCGAACGGCAGGTTGTCGCTGCGCCAGGCGTTCCAGCCGCCGTCGAGCACGGCCACGCGCCGATGCCCGATCCAGCGCAGCATCCACCAGGCGCGCGCCGCGAACATCCCCCCATCGTCATCGTAGACCACGACCTGCGTCTCGGGCGTGAGGCCGCACGCCCCCACGAAACGAACGAAGTCGCCGTACGGCGGCAACGGATGGCGGCCGTTCGTGCCGGTGCGCGGGCTGGAGAGATCTTCGTCCAGATGCCAGAAGATCGCTCCGGGGATATGGGCTTCCATCCAAGCCCGACGCCCGAGCGCCGGATCGCTGAGATCGTGCCGGCAGTCGATCACCCGCCAGGAAGGATCGTCCAGGTGTTCGGCGAGCGTGCGGGTAGAGACGAGATGGGCGAAGGACTCATGGATTACCGCGTTCATTTCGCCCTTCCTTGAGCCAGGAAAGCGCCTCTTCCTCGGAATCGAACACCTTGATCTCCGCTTCGAGGAAAAGGCTCTCGAGCCAGGTGAGCAGGGCGAGCCAATCGTCTTCGGCCACGATGGCGATGCGGCGAAAGTCGCTCGGATGCTGACGGGCGAAGCGGAATTCCTCCCACGCGGCATCGATCGTGAACCCCAGCATGCCGCGCAGGTCGAGCAAGACGTCTACCGGACCGCCGAAACGGTTGCGGTATTCGACCGCATCCTCGAATTCCTTGAAATCCTCGAGCGTGAATTCGCCGAAGACGGCGGCGGAAATGAAGTCGTCGCGTACTTCGATGGTGATCACGGCGGCGGGCTCCCTGCGGGCGGAAAGGTCGTTTCACACTATAGCGGCACAGTGCCGCCGCTGCAAGTCGCATCCGGGCGCAAGGGCAAGCGCAAGACCGCCCTCAACCCGTGCGGTTGCGCTGCCTCCAGGGATAGGCGGCCATGCAGGGCGCGGGCGAGGTTGGCCGCGATCGACAATCCCAGGCCGCTGCCGCCGGTGTCGGGGTTGCGCGAAGGTTCCAGCCGCACGAAAGGTTCGAGCACAGCCTCGCGCGCCTCGGGCGGAATGCCCGGTCCGTCGTCTTCGACGATGAATTCGCAGCATCCGCCGGCAAGGGGCCGTAAGCGCAGCTTGGCCTGCGTCCCGTAGCGCAGGGCATTGTCGAGCAGGTTGGCGAGGATGCGTCCGAGCGCGGTCGGATCGAGGTGCGCCGTCAGCGCCGAGGCGGGCAAGTCGGCCTCGATCTCGGCGCCCCCTTCGTGATAGAGGTCGAGCAGATCGGCGGTGAAGGCGACGAGGTCCACGTCCTGGTATTCGAGGCGGGGAGTGAGGCTGCGGGCATAGTCGAGGCTGAGTTCGATGAGACGCTGCATTTCGCTGAGGTCGCGTTCGATGCCGGCGCGGGCCTCGTTCTCGGGTAACGATTCCAGGCGCAGGCGGATGCGCGCCAGCGGCGTGCGCAGGTCGTGTGCGATGCCGGCAAGCAGGGCCGTGCGCGCGGCGAGCAGCCGCTCGAGCCGTTCCCGCAAGGCGTTGAGCGTGCGGGCGGTGAGCATTACCTCGTAGGGGCCGTGTTCGGGCAAGACCGCGGCTGGGGACTCGGGCGTAAACGTCTCGAGCGCATGGATGAGCCGCTCCAGTGGCGCAGTGACGCGACGCAAAGCCCACAGGGCAATGAGCCAGGTGCCGAGCCCGGCGAGCGCGAGCGCAGCGACGATGCGCCAGGGGAGTCCGGGCGGCGGTTGGTGCGGCGCCGAGGGCAGCATTGCGCTCAGAGGGGTGCCGTCGGCGAGCACGACCGTGATGCCTGGGCGGGGCCCGGTATCGCTGTCGATCTCCCAGAACGTGAGCTCTTCCAGCGCGAGGAATTCGGCGAACACCTCTTGCCAGGATGGTGGCAGCGGTTGGAATCGGGCTTGGAGCGGCGGCGCGGCCGGTGCGACGATGAGCGGCGCGAACCCCCATGGCTGCGCCGCCTGCAGTCGTTCGCTCAGGGGCAGGGCCTCCATCACCGTCACGGCGCGCGCGAGCGCCTGGGCTGCGTCGCGCTGCAGCCTCGCCTCGGCCGCGGCACGGCCGTGATGCGCGAGCAGGGTCAGCGTGAGGGCGAAGAGGGTGACGACGGCGGCGCTCACCACCCACGCGAGCCGCGTGCTCAGACGCCGGCCGAAGGAAGCCAGCGGCGCTTGGTTCATCAGCGGCGCCTGGTGGTTCATTCGAGCACGTCGACCGGCGCGGCGAGCACGTACCCTTGACCGCGCACCGCGCGGATCGCGCGCGGCGCCTGCGGGTCGGCATCGAGCTTGGCGCGCAGCCGACTCACGGCGATGTCGATGGCGCGGTCGAACACGTCGGCGCTGCGCCCGCGCGTGGCGCGCATGAGGTAGTCGCGCGTGAGCACTTCATTGGGATGCTGCACGAAGAGCGACAAGAGGGCGAACTCGCTGCCGGTGAGCGGCTGCGACGTGCCGTCGGGCAAGAGAAGGGTGCGGGCCACGGTGTCGAATTCGACCGGGCCGATGCGCCAGCGGCGCGGCGCGAGCGAGGGTTGCGCACCGGTGCCGCGCGTGCGGCGCAGGATGGCCTTGATGCGCGCTTCCAGCTCACGCGGCAGGAAGGGTTTGGTCAGGTAGTCGTCGGCGCCGACCTCCAGGCCGAAGACGCGGTCGAAATCGTCGCTGCGCGCAGTGAGCATCAGCACCGGTACCGCCTGGGTGCGCGGATTCGCTCGCAGCCGGCGCAGCACGCTGGGGCCGTCTTCGCCGGGCAACATCCAGTCGAGCACGATGAGATCGGGTAGCCGTTGCGCCAGCACCCCGTCGAGCGCCGCGGCATCGGCCACCGCATCGACCGAGAATCCTCGCCGCCGCAGATCTTCGGCCAGCAGCCGGCGGAATTCGTGGTCGTCGTCGACCAGAACGAGATGATAAGGGGTTTCCATCGCGACGTCCCACCTCAAGGAAGATGTCGCTTCCATTATGGCGCAGCCCCGGCGAAAGGAAAAATGCGCGATCGTCGGCGAAAACAAACGTTACACGCCGCAACCCTGATGAGGGGAAAACGCCTCGTCGGTGTGCTGTAATGACCTCGTCCGCTATGGGACGGAACGCAAGGAGAGATGACGATGAACGCAACGACGCAATCTGCGACTATAAAGAAAGGGGGTGCCCGCCGCTGGCGTCAAGGGGTGCTCGCGCTGGCACTGGCCGGTGCGGCGGCATCGGGGTTTGCCCAGCCGATGGGCCCCGGGCCCGCGCCGATGGGCCCTGCCGGCCCGGGCGCCGGGCCGGCAGCGCGGCAGCAGATGACGCCGGAGCAATGGCGTGAACGCATGCAGCAGCGCCACGAGGCCGAGGTCAAACGTCTCGAGGGCTTGCTGAATCTGCGTCCCGAGCAGCGCGTGGCCTGGGAGGAATTCGTCGCGGTCTGGGACAAGCATCGCGAACGCTTCTTCTCTTACCGCTGGGATCAGGACGATGAGCGGGCGGTGACTGCTTTGGGGCGGCTACAGCAGCGCGAAGAGATGCTCTCGGCGCACCTGGAGGCGGTGCGCAGCCTGCGCGAGGCGGTGCAGAAGTTCTACACCCAGCTCGACGACGCGCAGCGCGACGTGTTCGATCGCGAGTTCCTGCGCTGGGGTAAAGGGCCGAAAGGCGGAGGACCTCGTCCCCGCTGAGCGGCTTTGCCGAAACGATCGCGGCGCGTGATTGCCTGATCCCGTCGTCGCGATCGTTTTTTTCGATCGTGAGTCCTATTGGCGTGCGGAACAAACGGCTCTAGAATGGGCTCTGAAACGATATCGGTAGCATCACCAGGAGTCCGCCCCTTGAACAACGTCGTCAAGAACCTCGCGATCTGGATCGTCATCGGCATGGTGCTGATGACGGTGTTCAACCAGTTCAACGATCAGCGCCCCGTCGCCGCCAACACCATGGAGTACTCCCAGTTCATGGAGGAGGCGAAGTCCGGGCGCATCACCAAGGCGGTCATCGATGGGCGCGTGGTCAAGGCGCTCACCGTCGATGGGCGCCAGATCACCGTCTATACGCCGGGGGTTCAGGATATCTGGATGGTCTCCGACCTCATGAAGGCGGGGGTGCGCATCTCGGCGACCAAGCCGGACGAGGGCCCGTCGCTGCTCACCAACATCCTCGTGTCCTGGTTCCCCATGCTGTTGCTCATCGGCGTGTGGGTCTTCTTCATGCGCCAGATGCAGGGCGGGGGCAAAGGCGGGGCCTTCTCCTTCGGCAAGTCGCGCGCGCGCCTGCTTGACGAGTCGAGCAACACGGTCACTTTTGCCGACGTCGCTGGCTGCGACGAGGCCAAGGAAGAAGTGCAGGAACTCGTCGATTTCCTGCGCGATCCCTCCCGTTTCCAGAATCTGGGCGGGCGCATCCCCAAAGGCGTGCTCATGGTGGGCCCCCCGGGTACGGGCAAGACGCTGCTCGCCAAGGCGATCGCCGGCGAGGCCAAGGTGCCGTTCTTCAGCATCTCGGGTTCGGATTTCGTCGAGATGTTCGTGGGCGTGGGCGCGGCGCGTGTGCGCGACATGTTCGAGCAGGCGAAGAAGCACGCTCCCTGCATCATCTTCATCGACGAGATCGACGCCGTGGGCCGCCAGCGCGGCGCCGGGCTGGGCGGCGGCAACGACGAGCGCGAGCAGACGCTCAACCAGCTGCTCGTCGAGATGGACGGCTTCGAGGGCGCAAGCGGCATCATCGTGATCGCCGCCACCAACCGTCCCGACGTGCTCGACCCGGCGCTGCTGCGCCCGGGGCGCTTCGACCGGCAGGTGGTGGTGTCGCTGCCCGACGTGCGCGGCCGCGAGCAGATCCTCAAGGTGCACATGCGCAAAGTGCCGATCGCGCCCGATGTCGACGTCTCCATCCTTGCGCGCGGCACCCCCGGCTTCTCCGGCGCGGATCTCGCCAACCTCGTCAACGAGGCGGCGCTCTTCGCCGCGCGCAGCAACAAGCGCCTGGTGGATATGGACGACTTCGAACGGGCCAAGGACAAGATCATGATGGGGGCCGAGCGGCGCTCGCTCATCATGTCCGACGAAGAACGGCGCAACACGGCCTATCACGAAGCCGGGCACGTGGTGGTGGCCAAGCTCCTCGACAAGACCGACCCCGTGCATAAAGTCACCATCATCCCGCGCGGTCGCGCCCTGGGCGTGACCATGCAGCTGCCCGAGGGCGACCGCTACAGCCAGGACCGGGAACGGCTGCTGCAGACCATCGCCGTGCTCTTCGGCGGGCGCATCTGCGAAGAGATCTTCATGCACCAAATGACTACCGGCGCCTCCAACGACTTTCAGCGCGCCACCGACATCGCGCGCAAGATGGTCACGCAGTGGGGCATGTCCGACGTGCTCGGCCCGATGGTCTATGGTGAAGAGGAGGGCGAGATCTTCCTGGGCCGCTCGGTGACCACGCACCGCAACGTCTCCGAGGCGACCATGCAGAAGGTCGACGCCGAGATCCGGCGCATCATCGACGCGCAGTACGCTCTGGCGCGGCGCCTCATCGAGGAGAACCGCGACAAGGTCGAGGCGCTCGCCCAGGCCCTGCTCGAATACGAGACGCTGGACGCCGAGCAGATCGACGACATCATGGCCGGTCGCCCGCCCCGTCCGCCCAAGGATCAAGGCAATGGCGGTGCGCCACGCCGCAGTGGCTCTTCGCCAGGGCGGGCGAGCGAGCCCCGGCCCGGAGCGGCGCCCGACTCTCCCGAACCGGCGCTGTGATGCGGTGGCTGCAGGCTGGACGCTTTCGGCTCGATCTCTCCGAGCCGAAAGTGATGGGCATCGTCAACCTCACCGAGGATTCCTTCTCCGGCGACGGGCTCGGCGCGCAGCACGACCGCGCGCTGCGCCAGGCCGAAGCCTTCATCGCGGCGGGGGTCGATCTGCTCGATCTCGGGGCGGAGTCGACACGCCCCGGGGCCGAGCCGGTGCCGGCCGAGCGGGAGCTCGAACGCTTGCTGCCGGTGCTGGAAGCCCTGCGCGGGGCGCCGGTGCCGCTGTCGGTCGACACGATGAAGCCCGAAGTGATGCGTGAAGTGCTGCGCGCCGGGGCCGATCTCATCAACGACGTGGCCGGATTCCGCCTGCCCGGCGCCATCGAGGCGGTGGCCGGCAGCGACTGCGCCCTGTGCGTCATGCACATGAAAGGCGAGCCGCGCACCATGCAGCAGTCTCCCGCCTATGAAGATGTGGTTGCGGAGGTGGAGGCATTTCTCGCGCAGCGCACGGCGGCGCTATGTGCGGCGGGCGTTGCGCGCGAGCGCATCCTGTGGGATCCGGGTTTCGGTTTCGGCAAGACGCTCGCGCACAACGCGGCGCTCTTTCGCGGCTTGCCGCGGCTGGCGGCGCACCAGCCGCTCTTGGTGGGCGTGTCGCGCAAAACCATGATTGGGCAGATCACGGGGCGGCCCGTGGGCGAGCGGCTCGCCGGCAGCCTCGCGGCCGCCGTGCTCGCGTGGGCGAACGGCGCCTCCATCGTGCGGGTGCACGACGTGGCGGCCACGGTCGATGCCCGCGCGATCCTGCGCGCCCTGGGGCCGGTCGCCGCAGACGGGGCGCTGGCCTGAACCTTGCCGTCTGATTTCATGCGACAATTCGCACCCTCTGTCATCCGGGGGTAAGGATGGGTCGTTATTTCGGTACGGATGGCATTCGCGGCCGCGTCGGCGAGCCGCTGATGTCGCCGGATTTCATCTTGAAGTTGGGCCATGCCGCCGGGCGGGTGCTCGCGCGGCAATCACGCAGTGCTGCCAAGCGCCCCGCAGTGCTCATCGGCAAGGATACGCGCATCTCCGGCTACATGATCGAGTCGGCGTTGGAGGCCGGTTTGTCGGCAGCCGGCGTCGACGTGGTGCTGTGTGGTCCTTTGCCGACGCCGGGGGTGGCCTATCTCACCCGCGCCCTGCGGCTGGAAGCCGGCGTGGTCGTGAGCGCCTCGCACAATCCCTATCCCGACAATGGCATCAAGTTTTTCGGCCCCGACGGCGAGAAACTGCCCGATGCGCTGGAAGCCGAGATCGAGGCGGCGCTCGAGGCGCCGCTCGTCTGCCGCGAGGCGCACGAGCTGGGCCGCGCCCGCCGGCTGGACGATGCCGCCGGCCGCTACATCGAGTTCTGCAAGAGCACGTTCCCCGCTTCGATGTCGCTCGAAGGGCTGAGGCTGGTGCTCGATTGTGCCCATGGCGCGGCCTATCAGGTGGCCCCGGCGGTATTCCACGAACTGGGCGCCGAGGTGGTGGCGCTCGCCAACCAGCCCAACGGCTTCAACATCAACGAAGGCGTCGGGGCGACGCATCCCGAATACCTGCAGGCCATGGTCCGCACGCACGAGGCGGATCTGGGCATCGCCCTCGACGGCGACGGGGACCGGGTGATCATGGCCGATGCCGAGGGCCGTCTCTATGACGGCGACGAGCTCCTCTACGTGATCGTGCGCGATCGGGTGCTCTCCGGGGGATTCATCGAAGGCGTGGTCGGTACGCTCATGTCGAATCTGGGGCTGGAGCACGCCTTGCAACGGCTCGGCGTGAAACTCGTGCGCGCCAAGGTGGGTGATCGCTACGTCGCCGAGGCGCTGCGCGAGCGGGGTTGGAGCTATGGCGGCGAAAATTCGGGGCACCTGCTGTGCCGCGAGGTCCATACCACGGGGGACGGCATCGTGAGCGCCCTGCAGGTGCTCGCCGCCCTGCGACGCCGGGGCGAGACCTTGGCGCAAGCCTGCGCCGATCTCGTGCGCTATCCTCAGGTCTTGCGCAACGTTCCGGTGCCGCGCGGCTACGATTGGCAGGCACAGCCTGCGGTGGTGGAGGCCTGCCGCGCCGCCCAGGCCGATCTTGCGCAGGAGGGACGGATTTTATTGCGCCCGTCCGGCACCGAGCCGCTGTTGCGCGTGATGGTGGAAGGGCGCGACGCCGCGCTCGTACGGCGCTGGGCCGAGGACCTCGCCGCCGCGGTCGAAGCCTCGCTCGTCGCGGAAAACGCATCGATGCGTTCGGGAGCGAACCCATGAAGAAGATCGTGCTCGGCAACTGGAAGTCCTTGGGGGATACGGCGAGCAACGCCGTCCTGCTCGCCGCGCTGGCCGCTCATCCGCCGGCGGCCGGTGTCGAGGTCGGCGTCTGTGTCCCCTTTCCTTTTCTTGCCCAGGCGAGGGCGGTGCTGGAGGGCACGGCGATCGGCTGGGGGGCGCAGAACGTCAGCCCCTTTGGCGCCGGGGCCTATACCGGAGAAGTGCACGCCGGAATGCTTGCCGAATTCGGTTGTCGCTACGCCCTCGTGGGACATTCGGAGCGGCGTCAGCTTTTTGCCGAGACGGACGAGCGGATTGCTGATAAAATCGATCGTTTGTTGGCGGCAAACGTCCGGCCCGTGGTCTGCGTCGGCGAGACGCTCGCCGAGCGCGAGGCAGGCGGATGGCGCGAGACGCTCGGCCGGCAGGTGGCGGCGCTCGCCGCCCGGCTCGGTCCCGAGAAACTTTCCCGCGCCTGGTTTGCCTACGAGCCGGTCTGGGCGATCGGCACGGGACACGTGGCCGCGCCGGCCGACATCGCCGAGGCGCACGCCTTCTTGCGTGAGCGGCTCATGGCGCTCGGGCTGCCGGCCGAAGAGGTCGTGATCCTCTATGGGGGCAGCGTCAAGGCGGACAACGCCCAAGGGGTTTTCGCCGTGCCGGGGTGCGATGGCGCGCTCGTCGGGGCGGCTTCGCGCGTCGTCGAGGAATTCATTGCCATCGTTGCCGCGGCCGGTGCCGCGGTGGCTCGAGGATAAGGAAACGAATCATGTCTGGACTCTGGTTTTCCGTCGTCTTGACGATCCACGTCATCATCGCCGTCGCGCTCATCGTGCTGGTGCTGTTGCAGCGGGGCAAGGGGGCCGATGCGGGCGCGGCCTTTGGCGGAGGCTCTTCGGCGAGCCTCTTCGGCGCAAGCGGCGGAGCGAATTTCCTCAGCCGCACCACGGCGGTGCTCGCCACGCTCTTCTTCCTCACGAGCTTGACGCTCACCTACCTCGCAAGCCATCGCCGCGTCGAAGGGCAGGGGAGCATCATGCAAAGCGCTCCCGCCGAACCGGTGCCGCAGTCGTCGGCCCCTGCGCCTTCTCAGGCGCCGGCCGTGCCGCAGTAAAAGAGCGCTTGCAAAAACGCGTGCTTCCGCTATAATTCGCGAACTACGCAAGCCGACGTGGTGGAATTGGTAGACACGCCATCTTGAGGGGGTGGTGGCGCAAGCCGTGTGAGTTCGAGTCTCACCGTCGGCACCAGGAAAAGCAGCCGAAACCGCTGCTTTTTTTTCGTCGAATCTATGATAAATAAATAACAACGACAACGCCGGGTTTCGTTCGTCTGGGCTCTGAAGAGCGGCAGGTTTTGCGCTATCATGAGACCGTATTCCCGACGAGCGGAGCAGCCGAGAGGTGATCATGATCGAGAATTACTTTCCGGTGTTCGTGTTTCTCGTGGTCGCGCTGCTCTTTAGCATGGCGCCGGTTTTGCTCGGCTGGTTGCTCGGCCCGCGGCGGCCCGATCCGGAAAAACTCTCGCCCTATGAGTGCGGCTTCGAGCCTTTCGAGGATGCGCGCATCCGCTTCGACGTCCGCTACTACCTGATCGCGATCCTCTTCATCCTGTTCGATCTCGAAATCGCCTCCCTCTTCCCTTGGGCGGTGGTCTTCAAAGAGATGATCGCCGAGGGGACGCACGCGCTCTATGTGTTCGGTACCGTCATGATTTTCTTGGCGGTGCTGGTAATCGGCTACGTCGTCGAGTGGAAGAACGGCGCGCTCGACTGGGAGTGAAACGATGAGCATCGAAGGTGTCATGCGCGAAGGGTTTCTCACCACTTCACTCGATACGGTGATCAACTGGACACGCACAGGCTCGCTATGGCCGATGACCTTCGGTCTGGCGTGTTGCGCAGTGGAGATGATGCATGCCGGTTGTGCGCGCTATGATCTCGACCGTTTCGGCGTGGTCTTTCGTCCCAGTCCGCGTCAATCCGATCTGATGATCGTTGCCGGCACCCTGTGCAACAAGATGGCCCCGGCGCTGCGCAAGGTCTACGACCAGATGCCCGAGCCGCGCTGGGTGATTTCGATGGGCTCGTGCGCCAACGGCGGCGGCTACTATCATTACTCCTACTCGGTGGTGCGCGGCTGCGATCGCATCGTGCCAGTAGACGTTTACGTGCCTGGCTGCCCGCCTACGGCCGAGGCGCTGCTCTACGGCATCATCCAGCTGCAGAACAAGATCAAGCGCACCTCGACCATCGCGCGCTGAAGCCCCGGAGATCCTGCCCATGAGTCGCATCGAACGTTTGGCGCAAACCCTGCAGGAGGTGCTCGGCGAGAAGGCGCTCGAGGTGCTCGTCGATCGTGGCGAGGTCACGCTGCGGGTGAGCGCCGCCGACTATCCCGTGGTGGCCGAGCTGCTGCGCGATCATCCCGATCTGGCTTTCGAGCAGCTCATCGACCTCTCCGGTCTCGATTATTCCGGCTACGGCAATCGCCCGTGGCCCGGCCCGCGCTTCGCCGTGGCCGTGCACCTGCTGTCGTTGCAGCACAACGTGCGCCTGCGTCTCAAGACCTTCGCCGAAGACGACGAATTTCCCGTGCTTCCTTCGCTGATCGAGGTCTGGCCCAGCGTCGACTGGTACGAGCGCGAAGCGTTCGACCTCTTCGGTATCCTCTTCGAGGGGCACCCCGACTTGCGGCGCATCCTCACCGATTACGGCTTCGTGGGGCATCCGCTGCGCAAGGATTTCCCGGTGAGCGGTCACGTCGAGATGCGTTACGACCCCCATTTGCGCCGTGTGATCTACCAACCCGTCACGATCGAGCCGCGCGTCAACGCGCCGCGCATCGTGCGCGAAGCCCACTACGGGGACGTCGACCATGGCTGAGATTCGCAACTACACGATCAACTTCGGTCCGCAGCACCCCTCGGCCCACGGCGTGCTGCGGCTCATTCTCGAGCTCGACGGCGAGGTAGTCGAGCGCGCCGACCCGCACATCGGGCTGCTGCACCGCGGCACCGAGAAACTTGCCGAAACGCGCACCTGGGTGCAGTCTGTCCCCTACATGGACCGGCTCGACTACGTCTCGATGATGTGCAACGAGCATGCCTACTGCATGGCCATCGAACGGTTGCTCGGCATCGAGGTGCCGATCCGCGCCCAGTACATCCGGGTGATGTTCGACGAGATCACGCGCATCCTCAATCACCTGCTCAACATCGGAAGTCATGCTCTTGACATTGGCGCGATGACGATGATGCTCTATACCTTCCGTGAGCGCGAAGACCTCATGGATGCGTACGAGGCGGTCTCCGGCGCGCGCATGCATGCGGCCTATTACCGGCCGGGCGGCGTCTATCGCGACCTGCCCGACCAGATGCCGAAGTACCAGGTGAGCAAAGTCAAGGACGAGAAGCGGGTGCGCGAGCTCAACCGCAACCGCGAAGGATCGTTGCTTGACTTTCTGGAAGACTTCACACAGCGTTTCGACGGCTATCTCGACGATTACCACGAGCTGCTCACCGACAACCGCATCTGGAAGCAGCGTACCGTCGGCATCGGCGTCGTCTCGCCCGAACAGGCGCTCGCCTGGGGCTTCACCGGACCCATGCTGCGCGGCTCCGGCGTGGCCTGGGACCTGCGCAAGAAGCAGCCCTACGAGGTCTACGACCAGCTCGAATTCGACATTCCCGTGGGCACCAACGGCGACTGCTACGACCGCTACCTGGTGCGCATGGAAGAGATGCGCCAATCGAACCGCATCATCAAGCAGTGCATCGACTGGCTGCGCAAGAACCCGGGCCCGGTGATCACCGACAACCACAAGGTGGCCCCGCCGCCGCGGGCCAAGATGAAGGAAGGGATGGAAGAGCTCATCCACCACTTCAAGCTGATGACCGAGGGCATCCACGTGCCGCCGGGTGAGGTCTATGCTGCGGTCGAGCATCCCAAAGGCGAATTCGGCGTCTATGCCGTCTCCGACGGCGCCAACAAGCCCTACCGCGTCAAGCTGCGCGCGCCGGGTTTCGCGCATCTGTCGGCGATGGACCGCATGGCGCGGGGGCATCTCGTCGCCGACGTGGTGGCGATCATCGGGACCATGGACATCGTCTTCGGCGAAATCGACCGCTGAGACGGGGAGAACGCACGACCATGCTGAGTCAAGAGTCGCTCGCGAGCATCGATCGCGAAATCGCCAAGTATCCCGAAGGCCAGAAGCGTTCGGCGGTGATGGCGGCGCTGCGCATCGCGCAGGAAGAGAAGGGGTGGCTCGCCCCGGAGACGATCGAATTCGTCGCCAACTATCTCGAGATCCCGCCGGTAGCCGCCTATGAGGTCGCGAGCTTCTACAACATGTACGATCTCGAACCGGTGGGCAAGCACAAGATCACCGTGTGCACCAACCTGCCGTGTGCCCTCTCGGGCGGAGTCCATGCCGCCGAATACCTCAAGCAGAAGCTCGGCATCGACTTCGGCGAGACCACGCCCGACGGTCTCTTCACGCTCAAGGAAGGCGAGTGCATGGGGGCCTGCGGCGACGCTCCGGTGATGCTCGTCAACAACCACCACATGTGCAGCTGGATGACGAAGGAAAAGATCGACCAGCTCATCGAGCAGCTGAGGGCCAAATGAGCGCGCAAGGACTGATCCTCAAAGGACTCGACGGCGACCGCACCTGGCGGCTAAAAGACTACGAAGCGCGCGGCGGCTACTCGGCCCTGCGCCGGCTCCTGGCGGAGAAAGTGCCGCCGGAGCAGGTGATCCAGGAAGTCAAGGCTTCGGGGTTGCGCGGCCGCGGCGGTGCGGGCTTCCCCACCGGCCTGAAGTGGAGCTTCATGCCGCGGCAATTTCCTGGCGAGAAGTACGTCGTATGCAACTCCGACGAGGGCGAGCCGGGCACTTTCAAGGATCGCGACATCCTGCGCTACAACCCGCACGCCGTCATCGAGGGCATGATCATCGCCGGTTATGCCATGGGGTGCCGGCGCGGCTACAACTACATCCACGGTGAAATCTTCGAAGTCTATCTGCGCTTCGAAGAGGCGCTCGAGGAAGCCCGCGCCGCGGGGTACCTCGGCGAGAATATCCTCGGCAGCGATTTCTCCTTCGACCTCTACGCGCATCATGGCTATGGCGCCTACATCTGCGGCGAGGAAACGGCGCTGCTCGAGTCGATCGAAGGCAAGAAGGGGCAGCCGCGCTTCAAGCCGCCTTTCCCGGCGAGTTTCGGCCTCTACGGCAAGCCCACCACCATCAACAACACCGAGACCTTCGCCTCCGTGCCTTTCATCCTGCAGATGGGCGGCGAAGCCTTCCTCAACCTCGGCAAGCCCAACAACGGCGGCACGAAGATCTTCTCCGTGTCCGGTCACGTCAATCGTCCCGGCAACTACGAGGTGCCTCTGGGCACCCCCTTTGCCGAGCTGCTGGAGATGGCCGGCGGCGTGCGCGGGGGGCGCAAGCTCAAGGCGGTGATTCCCGGCGGCTCCTCGGCCCCGGTGCTGCCGGCCGAGATCATGATGCAATGCACGATGGACTACGATTCCATCGCCAAGGCCGGTTCCATGCTCGGTTCGGGCGCGGTGATCGTGATGGACGAGACCACCTGCATGGTCAAGGCCCTGGAGCGCCTCTCCTACTTCTATTTCGAAGAATCCTGCGGGCAATGCACCCCTTGCCGCGAGGGCACCGGCTGGCTCTACCGCGTCGTGCATCGCATCGAGCACGGGCAGGGACGGCCCGAAGATCTCGATCTGCTCGAGTCGGTTTCTGGCAGCATCATGGGGCGCACCATCTGCGCATTGGGAGATGCGGCCTCGATGCCGGTGCAGAGCTTCATCAAGCACTTCCGCAGCGAATTCGAGCATCACATCGAGCACAAGCAGTGTCTGGTGCCGCCCGAAGTGCAGCGGGCGGGAAGTGAAATCTACGTGGGGCCGTCATGCTAGAACTCGAAATCGACGGGAAGCCGGTCCAGGTCGACGACGGCAGCACCGTGATGGATGCGGCAAAGAAGCTGGGCATCTACATCCCGCACTTCTGCTATCACAAGAAACTGTCGATCGCCGCCAACTGCCGCATGTGCCTGGTGCAGGTCGAAAAGGCGCCCAAGCCGCTGCCGGCTTGCGCCACGCCCGCCACCAACGGCATGAAGGTATATACGTACTCGCCAGCGGCGGTGAAGGCGCAGAAAGGGGTGATGGAGTTCCTCCTCATCAACCACCCCCTCGACTGCCCGATCTGCGACCAGGGCGGTGAGTGCCAGCTGCAGGATCTGGCCGTCGGCTACGGACAAACCGCCTCCCGTTATCAGGAAGAGAAAAGGGTCGTACACGAGAAGGATCTCGGGCCGCTGGTGCAGACGTTCATGACGCGCTGCATCAACTGCACCCGCTGCGTGCGCTTCCTCGACGAGATCGGCGGCTACCAGGAGATGGGACAGGCGTTCCGCGGCGAGCGGGCCGAGATCATGCCCTTCCTCGGGCGCACGATCGACTCCGAGCTCTCGGGCAACATCATCGACCTCTGCCCGGTCGGTGCGCTGACTTCCAAGCCCTTCCTCTACCGCGCGCGTACCTGGGAACTCACCCGTCGCCGCTCGGTGAGCCCGCACGACGGCTTTGGCGCCAACCTCATCGTGCAGTCGCGCCACGACGTGGTCAAGCGCGTGCTGCCGCTCGAGGTGGAAGCCATCAACGAATGCTGGCTCTCCGATCGCGACCGGTTTGCCTATCCCGGGCTCGAAGCGGCCGACCGGCTCACGACCCCGCTCGTCAAGCGAGACGGCCAATGGGTCGAAGTCGATTGGGCGACGGCGCTCGAAGTGGCGGTCAATCGCCTCAAGAGCGTCATCGACGAAGAGGGGGCGCAGCAGGCGGCCTTCCTCGCTCATCCCATGGCTACCGTCGAAGAGCTCCATCTGCTCAAGCGTTTGGGTGAGGCGTTGGGCGTGGGTCTGGTCGATGCGCGTCCCGATCGGCTGGATGCCAGAGCCGACGCCGCCCGCGGGGCCGCCGCCTGGCTCGGCATGGACTATGCCGCTATCGCCGAGCTCGATCGCCTTTTCGTGATCGGCTCGGCCCTGCGCCAGGAACTACCGCTTCTCGCGCATCGCGTGCGTCAGGCGGCCAAACGCAGGCTCAAGGTGGCTGCGCTCGATTTCGTCGCCGACGACTGGCGCCTGCCGGTCGCGCCGCGCCTCGTGGCCAAACCGAGCGAATTCGTGGCGCGGCTCGCATCTATCGTGCGCGCTGTGGCCGAGGAAAAAGGCGTGACCCTGCCGGCCGTGGCTGAGGCGGCCGCGGCGCCAAACGAGGCCGAACGGGCGCTCGCCCAGCAGCTGCTCTCGGGAGAGCGCCGGGCGATTTGGCTCGGAGCGCTCGCTCTGGCGCATCCGGATGCAGCGGCGATCGAATCGCTCGCATCCGAGCTCGCCCAGCTCACGGGGGCGACGCTGGGTTGGCTGCCGGCCGGAGCGAATGCCGTCGGGGCGCAGCTCGTGGGGGCGATCGGGGCCGAGACGGCGCTCGCTTCGCTTGAACAGCCGCGCCGGGCCTACCTGCTGCTGCACCTCGAACCGGAAGATTTCGCCGATCAGGCGGCGGCGCGCAACGCCTTCGAGCGCGCGCGCACCGTGGTGGCGCTCACCCCCTACGCCGGCGAGGCGCTGCGCGCCTGTGCCGACGTGCTGCTGCCGGTGGCGCCTTTCACCGAAACATCCGGCACCTTCGTCAATCTTGCCGGCATGGCGCAGTCCTTCACCGCCGTGGCGCGCCCCAAAGGGGAGACCCGGCCGGGGTGGAAGGTGCTGCGCGCCATCGGTGCGATGCTCGGATTCGCCGGCTTCGCCCAGCAGAGCTCGGAAGAGGTGAAGGCCGAGGCCCTGCCCGAAGGCTGGCAGGCGCGGCTCGCGCACAGCGGCGCTTCCGGCTTCCTGGCCGCGACGCGGCCTGCCGGCGAAGGGCTGGAGCGCATCCCGCTCGCACATCCTTACGCGCGTGATCCGATCGTGCGCCGTTCCCCGCCGCTGCAGCAGACGGCCGAGGCGCGGCGTCTGCGTCTGGCGCGGATTCATCCGGATACGGCGCAGGCGCTGAAGGTAGCCGAGGGGGATCGGGTCGCCGTGGGTGCCGGGTGTGTGGCCGAGGCGGCGCTGGACGCGAGCGTGCCGCCGGGCGCCGTACTGCTGGCTCTGGATGGGGTGTTCGCCCAGGCGGGAAGGCCGTGGGCGGTGCTGAGCGTGGAGCGTGCATGATGGAATCGACCTGGCAAACCCTCGCCTCTTGGTTCGGCCCGGCCTGGCCGACGGTCTGGGTGCTCTTGAAGATCGTCGTGCTCCTCATCCCCCTCATGCTGGCCGTGGCCTATCTCACTTTCGCCGAGCGCAAGGTCATCGGCTACATGCAGGTGCGCATCGGACCGAACCGCGTCGGTCCCAAGGGGTGGCTGCAGCCGATCGCCGATGCTCTGAAGCTCCTTTTCAAGGAAGTGATCTTCCCCACGCAGGCGAACAAGGCGCTGTACGTGATCGGGCCGATCATGGCACTCACGCCGGCTCTGCTTGCCTGGGTGGCGATTCCCTATGGCGAAGGGATGTGGATCGCGAACATGGATGCCGGCGTGCTCTTCCTGCTCGCGGTCACCTCGCTCGAGGTCTACGGCATCATCATCGCCGGCTGGGCCTCCAACTCCAAGTACCCCTTCCTCGGGGCGATGCGCGCCTCGGCGCAGATGGTCTCCTACGAGGTGGCGATGGGCTTCGCGCTCATCTGCGTGCTGCTCATCGCCGGCAGTCTCAACTTCCAGGACATCGTCCATTCGCAGGCGCAGGGGCGATTCGCGCAGATGGGTCTGGGATTCCTTTCCTGGAACTGGCTGCCGCTCTTGCCGTTGGCGGTGGTGTACTTCATCTCGGGCGTGGCCGAAACGAACCGCGCCCCCTTCGACGTGGTCGAGGGTGAATCCGAGATCGTCGCCGGGCACATGGTGGAGTATTCGGGGATGGCGTTCGCGCTCTTCTTCCTCGCCGAATACGCCAACATGATCCTGGTTTCTTTCCTCACCTCGATCTTCTTCTTCGGCGGCTGGCTCTCCCCCGTGGGATTCCTGCCCGACGGCCTGCACTGGCTGGTCATCAAGGCGGCGGTCTTCCTCTTCCTTTTCCTGTGGTTCCGCGCCACCTTCCCGCGGTTCCGCTACGACCAGATCATGCGCTTGGGTTGGAAGGTCTTCGTGCCGGTCACCTTGATCTGGCTGTTCGTGGTGACGGTGTGGATGTTGTCGCCGCTGTCGATCTGGCGCTGAGGAGAATCATACGATGGGCGCGCACAACCTGATCGGAACCTTGTTCCTGAAAGAGCTCTTCAAGGGGCTCGCCGTGACCGGGCGGCACTTCTTCGCCCGCAAGATTACGGTGCAATATCCCGAAGAGCGCACGCCGCAAAGCCCCCGTTTCCGGGGATTGCACGCGCTGCGCCGCTATCCCAACGGCGAGGAGCGCTGCATCGCCTGCAAGCTGTGCGAGGCGATCTGCCCGGCCATGGCCATCACCATCGAGGCCGAGCCGCGCGCCGACGGGTCGCGCCGCACCACGCGCTACGACATCGATCTGACCAAGTGCATCTTCTGCGGGTTTTGCGAAGAGGCCTGCCCGGTCGATGCCATCGTCGAGACGCGGGTGTTCGAGTACCACGGCGAGCAGCGCGGCGACCTCTATTACACCAAGCAGATGCTGCTGGCGGTGGGCGACAAGTACGAAGCGCAGATCGCCGCCGACCGGGCGGCCGACGCGAAGTATCGTTGAGACGGGAAAAGGACAGGCCATGGAATTCCAAACCGTCGTGTTCTACCTCTTCGGCGCGATCGCGGTGGCCGCGGCCCTGGGCGTGATCCTGGTGCGCAACCCGGTGCATGCCGCGCTCTTTCTGGTGCTCGCCTTCTTCTCCTCGGCGGCGATCTGGCTCTTGCTCGAGGCGGAATTCCTGGCCATCGCGCTCGTGCTCGTCTATGTGGGCGCCGTGATGGTGCTCTTCCTCTTCGTCGTGATGATGCTCGACATCAACATCGACCGACTGCGCGAGGGTTTCTGGTCCAACCTGCCGCTGGGGTTGCTGGTGGCGGCGGTGCTGGTGGTCGAGATGGTGCTGGTGCTCACGGGCGACTTCTTCCGCCAAGCGCCGGCGCCAGTGCCCCTGCCGGCCGATGCGAGCAACACCGCCGACATTGGACGGGTGCTCTATACCGTCTATGCCTATCCGTTCGAAATCGCGGCCATGGTGCTGCTGGTGGCGATGGTCGCCGCGGTGAGCCTGACGCTGCGCAAGCGCAAGGACGCGCGTTATCTCGATCCGGCCGAGCAGGTGAAGGTGAAGGCGGCCGATCGGCTGCGGGTGATCTCCATGCCCGCGGAAAAAGAGTGAGCGGGGAGACATGATGCTGACCTTGTCCCATTTTCTGGTGTTCGGCGCGATCCTGTTCGCGATCAGCGTGGTGGGGATCTTTCTCAACCGCAAGAACCTGATCGTGCTGCTGATGGCCATCGAGCTGATGCTGCTGGCGGTCAATACGAACTTCGTTGCCTTCTCGCGCTATCTCGGCGATATCCACGGCCAGATCTTTGTCTTCTTCATCCTGACGGTGGCGGCGGCCGAGTCCGCCATCGGGCTGGCGATCCTGGTGGTGCTGTTCCGCAACCGCCGCACCATCCACGTCGATGACCTCGACCAACTGAAGGGTTGATCCGATGAGCGCGATGAACGAAATGAAAACGCTCTATCCCTTGGTGCCGCTCGCGCCGCTGGCAGGTTCCATCGTCGCGGGGCTCTTCGGACGCTGGGTGGGTCGCCGCGGGGCGCACACGGTGACCATCCTCGGGGTGCTCGTGGCCTTCCTCGCCTCGGTGGCGATCTATTTCGACGTCAAGGCCGGCAATACCTTCAACGGGCCGCTCTATGTCTGGGGCACGAGCGACGGGCTCTCCTTCCAGGTGGGCTTTCTCATCGATCCTCTCACGGTGATGATGATGCTCGTGGTCACCTTCGTGTCGCTGATGGTGCACATCTACACCATCGGCTACATGGCCGACGACCCGGGCTATACGCGCTTTTTCAGCTATATCTCGCTCTTTACCTTCTCGATGCTGATGCTGGTGATGGCCAACAACTTTCTGCAGCTCTTCTTCGGCTGGGAAGCGGTGGGTCTGGTGTCGTACCTGCTGATCGGTTTCTGGTATACACGCCCCAGCGCCATCTACGCCAACCTCAAGGCTTTCCTCGTCAACCGCGTCGGCGACTTCGGGTTCCTCCTGGGCATCGGGCTGGTGGCGGCCTACGCCGGCTCGCTCGACTATACCGAGGTGTTCGCCAAGGCCGAACATCTGGCGGGGCTCACCGAGACGGTCACCGGTTGGCCGCTGGTGACCGCCATCTGCATCGCACTCTTCGTCGGCGCCATGGGCAAATCGGCCCAGGTTCCACTGCACGTGTGGCTGCCGGATTCGATGGAAGGTCCGACGCCGATCTCGGCGCTCATCCACGCCGCAACCATGGTCACGGCCGGCATCTTCATGGTGGCGCGCATGTCGCCGCTCTTCGAGCTCTCCGACACGGCGCTCTCCTTCGTGCTGATCATCGGCGCCACCACGGCGCTCTTCATGGGTTTTCTCGGGATCGTGCAGAACGACATCAAGCGCGTGGTGGCCTATTCGACCCTGTCGCAGCTCGGCTACATGACGGTGGCGCTGGGGGCATCGGCCTATTCGGCGGCGGCGTTCCACCTCATGACGCATGCCTTCTTCAAGGCGCTGCTCTTCCTCGCCGCCGGTTCGGTCATCATCGGCATGCACCACGACCAGGACATGCGCAACATGGGGGGCTTGCGCAAGTACATGCCCATCACCTGGATCACGGCGCTCATCGGCTCGCTCGCCCTCATCGGCACGCCCTTCTTCTCCGGGTTCTATTCCAAGGACACCATCATCGAGGCGGTGGCCGAGGCGAACGTCTTCGGCGCGGGGTACGCCTATTTCTGCGTGCTCGCCGGCGTCTTCGTCACGGCCTTCTACACCTTCCGCATGTACTTCCTCGTCTTCCACGGCAAAGAGCGCTTCGGCAAGGCGCACCATGGGCACGAAGCGCACGGACACGACGAACACCACGGACTCGCGCCGGGAGAGAAGCCGCACGAGTCGCCCCCGGTGGTGACGGTGCCGCTGGTGCTGCTCGCCATCCCTTCGGTGGTGATCGGCTACTTCACGATCGAGCCCATGCTCTACGGCGGCTGGTTCGGCGACGCCATCCGCGTGCTCGCCGAGAGACATCCGGCCATGGAGAAGCTCGCCGAGGAGTTCCACGGGCCCCTGGCGATGGCGCTGCACGGCTTTACGGCCGCGCCTTTCTGGCTCGCGCTCGCCGGCGTGGTGCTCGCCTGGTTCTGCTACCTGGTGCGGCCGCAGGTGCCGGAATTCTTCGCCCGCACGTTCCGCCCGATCTACGTGCTGCTGGAGAACAAGTACTACTTTGACCGCTTCAACGAGGTGGTCTTCGCCGGCGGGGCACGGCTGCTCGGGCGCTTCCTGTGGCAGATCGGCGATCGCACCATCATCGACGGGGCGGTGGTCAACGGCTCGGCGGCGATGGTGGGCGAGATCGCCGGTTCGGCGCGCTCGCTGCAGACGGGGCGGCTCTACCATTACGCCTTCGCGATGATCGTCGGCATGGTGGTGCTGCTCTGGTTCATCTACCGCGGGCATTGAGGCGGGATCGATTCCCGGTTTTCACGATACAACGACGACGCGCACACGGAAGAGCGACATGGCGGGAATTCCTTTACTGAGCTTGGCGATCTGGATTCCGATCCTCGGAGGGCTGCTGGTGCTCGCGGTGGGTGGCAACGACCGCAATGCGCCGCTGGCGCGGGTGACGAGCCTCTTCGCGGCGGCGCTCGGCTTTGCGGTGACGCTGCCGCTGTGGTTCGAGTTCGACGCGGCTACCTCGGCGCTGCAGTTCGTCGAGATCCGTGACTGGATCCCGCGCTACGCGGTGCACTACCACCTCGGCGTGGACGGCATCTCGATGCCCTTCGTGCTGCTCAATTCCTTCATCACGCTCATCGTCGTCATCGCCGGCTGGGAGGTGATCCAGGAGCGCGTGGCGCAGTACATGGCCGCCTTCCTCATCATGTCCGGCATCATCAACGGCATCTTCTCGGCGATGGATGCCGTGCTCTTCTACGTCTTTTTCGAGGCTTCGCTCATTCCGCTGTATCTCATCATCGGCATCTGGGGCGGGCCGAACCGGGTCTACGCGGCGATCAAGTTCTTCCTCTACACGCTCGCCGGGTCGCTCCTGATGCTGGTGGCGCTGCTCTATCTCTTCTACGCCTCCAACGGCAGCTTCGAGATCCTCGACTGGCATCGCCTGCCGCTCGACCTGCGCACGCAGCAGCTGCTCTTCCTCGCTTTCCTCGTGGCCTTCGCCGTCAAGGTACCGATGTGGCCGGTGCACACCTGGCTGCCGGATGCGCACGTCGAGGCGCCCACCGGCGGCTCGGTGGTGCTGGCGGCCATCGCGCTGAAACTGGGAGCCTACGGTTTCCTGCGCTTCTCGCTGCCGATCGCACCGGATGCGTCCATGAGCTTTCAGTGGCTGATCGTGACGCTTTCCTTGATCGCGGTGGTCTATATCGGCTTCGTCGCCCTGGTGCAGGAGGACATGAAAAAGCTCGTGGCCTATTCCTCGATCGCGCACATGGGCTTCGTCACGCTGGGCTTTTTCGTCTTCAACCGGCTCGGCGTGGAAGGGGCGATCGTGCAGATGATCTCGCACGGCTTCGTCTCGGGGGCGATGTTCCTGTGCATCGGCGTGCTCTACGACCGGATGCACTCGCGGCGCATCGCCGACTATGGCGGCGTGGTCAACGTCATGCCCAAGTTCGCCGCCTTCTTCCTGCTCTTCGCCATGGCCAACTCGGGGTTGCCGGCCACCAGCGGCTTCGTCGGGGAATTCATGGTGGCGCTCGCCGCGGTGAAGTCCAACTTCTGGATCGGTTTCGTGGCCGCAACCACCCTCATCCTCGGCGCAGCCTACTCGCTGTGGATGTACAAGCGCGTCGTCTTCGGCCCGGTGGCCAACGAGCGCGTGGCGGCGCTCACGGACATCGGAGCGCGCGAATTCTGGATGCTGGCGGTGCTCGCGTTCTTCGTGCTGCTGCTCGGGGTGTATCCGGCGCCGCTCCTGGACGTGATGCACGCCTCCGTCGATGAACTGCTGCGGCACGTGGCCGCCGGCAAACTGCACTGAGTCAAGCCCTCTACGCTGGGACGGGATAGAACATGGAATTCGAACGACCGGACTTCTCCTTGGCGGCTGCCGAGATCTTCGTGGCGGTGATGGCGCTCGTCGTCATGGTGGCGGGGACGTTCCTGCGCCGCATCAGCCGGGAGCTCGGCTATGCGCTGGCGCAGATCACCGTCATCGGCGCCGCCTTCATCACGGTCTTCTCGGTGACCGAGCCGACGGTGCGCTACACCTTCGGTACGATGTACGTCTCGGATTGGCTCGGCCAGGTGCTCAAGCTCTTCATCTACCTGTCGGTGTTCGCCTCGCTCCTCTACGGACGGCTCTACCTCATCGAGCGGCGGCTGGAGAAAGCGGAGTATTACGTGCTGATGCTGCTGTCGATGCTGGGGGCGATGATTCTGGTGTCGGCGAACAACCTGCTCGTGCTCTACCTCGGCCTGGAGATGATGACGCTCGCGCTCTATGCGCTCGTCGCCTTCGACCGCGACAACGGTCTGCGCTCCGAGGCGGCAATCAAGTACTTTGTGCTGGGGGCGATTTCCTCGGGGCTGCTGCTCTACGGCATGTCCATGATCTATGGCGCCACCGGCTCGCTCGACTTGGGCACGGTGGCCCAGGCGGTCTATCTGGGGGCGGGCGACGAGACGGTGCTCAAGTTCGGCGTGGCCTTCCTCGTGGCGGGTATCGCCTTCAAGTTCGGCGTGGTGCCTTTCCACATGTGGGTGCCCGACGTCTATCACGGTGCCGCCACGCCGGTGACGCTGCTCATCGCCTCGGCGCCCAAGCTCGCCGGCTTCGCGCTCGCTCTGCGGCTGCTCGTCGGCGGATTCTTCGGGCTGGCGGAGACCTGGCAGCCGATGCTGATGCTGCTCGCCGTGGCCTCCATCGTGCTCGGCAACCTCGCCGCGATCGCCCAGAACAACATCAAGCGCATGCTCGCCTACTCGGGTATTTCCCACATGGGCTTCGTGCTCTTGGGCCTGCTCGCCGGCGTTACCGACGGCAGTCACCAGCTTGCCTTCAATGCCTACAGCTCGGCGCTCTTCTACGCCGTTTCTTACGCCCTCATGAGCCTGGCGAGCTTCGGCATGGTGCTGTTGCTCGCGCGCACCGGCTTCGAGGCCGAGCACATCGACGACTTCAAAGGGCTCAACCGCCGTAGCCCCTGGTTCGCGGCGATGATGCTCTTCGTCATGTTCTCCATGGCCGGCATCCCCTTCTTCCTCGGCTTCTTCGCCAAGTTCGCCGTGCTCGAGGCGGTGGTTGCCGCTGGGCACACCTGGCTTGCCGTGCTCGCGGTGATCATGTCGGTGATCGGTGCCTATTACTACCTACGGGTGGTCAAGGTGATGTACTTCGACGAGCCGACGGATCGCACGGCCCTCATCGCCTCCAGCGAGACGCGCGTGCTGCTTTCCGCCAACGCCCTGACCCTGGCGGTGGCCGGCCTCATGCCGCAGGGATTGATGTCGATCTGCGCCTACGCCATCCTCACTTCCTTCTGAGCGAGGACGCTTTCCGTGTCTGCGGCCGACGACCCTCTGCGCGAAGTAACGCAGGCCTCGGATACGGTATGGGAAGGTGTCTTCCTGCGCGTGCTGCGCGACCGCGTGCGCCTGCCCGATGGGCACGAGACGACGCGCGAATACTTGCGCCATCCCGGCGCCGCGGCGATGATCGCGCTCACCGACGCCGGCGAAGTGGTGCTGGAGCGCCAGTTCCGCTACCCCCTGGGATGCAGCATCGTCGAGCTGCCGGCAGGAAAGCTCGACGCGGGCGAACCGCCACTCGATTGTGCCCGCCGCGAGCTGGAGGAAGAAACCGGCTACACGGCCGAGTACTGGGAAACGATCGGGCATTTTCATCCCTGCGTCGGCTATTCCGACGAGGTGATCCACGTCTTTCTCGCCCGCGGACTGCGTGCCGGTCGCCGTTGTCTCGATCACGGCGAATTCCTCGAGGTGCTGCACTGGCCGCTGCCGCGCCTGTGGCAGGCGATCTTTGCCGGTGAGATCACCGACGGCAAGACGCTCTCGGCCTTGTTGCTCGCCCTGCCGCGGCTGCGCGCGCTCGGGCTGCCCACGCCATGAGCACGCTCCTCTACGCCCAATCGGGCGGAATGACGGCGGTGATCAACGCGAGCGCCGTGGGCGTGATGCGCGCCTGCGCCGCATCGGGGGTGCCCTTTCTCGCTGCACGGCATGGCATCCTCGGTGTGCTCGAAGAAGATCTCGTCGTGCCCGGCGCGCTCGATGCTTCTGTGCTTGCGCGCATCTCGCGCACGCCGGGCGGGACTTTCGGCTCCTGCCGTTTCGATCTGCCGCCGTTCGACGAAGCGCCGGCCCTGCACGAGCGGCTTTTCGCCGTGCTCGAGGCGCATGAGGTGCGCTGGCTGCTCTACAACGGGGGCAACGGTTCGATGGATACGGTGCGCCAGTTGCACTTGAGCGCGCAGCGCCTGGGGTACCCCCTCACGGTGGTCGGTATTCCCAAGACCATCGACAACGACCTTCTCGGCACCGATTTTTCTCCCGGCTATCCATCGGCGGCGAAGTATCTCGCCACGAGCTATCTCGAAGCGAGCCTCGACCTGGCTTCCCTTTACGTGCGCAAGCCCCGGCTCTTCGTCATGGAGACCATGGGGCGCAACGTCGGCTGGCTCGCCGCCAGCACCTCGATCGTGCAACGCCTCGCTCCCGACGAAGGGCCGCATCTGGTGCTGCTGCCGGAGACGCCTTTTCGCACCGAGACGGTTTTCCCTCGGGTGGAGGAGACGCTCTCCCGCCTTGGTTTTTGCTCCCTCGTCGTCGCCGAAGGGGTGAAAGACGAAGCGGGGCGGCTGCTGTCGATGCGGGGAGTGGAAGCGGGGCGCTACGTCCAGCTCGGCGGGGTAGGGCTGGCGCTCGCGCAGCGGCTCGCGCAGGAATTCGGCGTGAAGTACCACGTCGCCGTGCCCGATTATCTGCAGCGCGCCGCGGCGCATTGGGCAAGCCCCATCGATTACGAGGTCGCCGACCGCTTGGGCGAATTCGCCGTGGAGACGGCGCTTGCAGGGATCTCGGCGGCGATGGTGGCGGTGGAGCGCCAAGGCGAGGCGCCGTACCGATACCGCTGCGTGACGGTGCCGATCGATACCCCAGCCAACCGCGAGCGCGGCTTTCCGCCGCAGTGGATCGATGCCTCAGGCTGTGGCGTCAATGAGGACTTCCAGCGCTGGCTCGCTCCGCTCATCGAGGGGACTTTGCCCACCCCTTGCCGTGGCGGATTGCCGGACGTGCATCTGCCCGCATGGGAGAGCCTGCCGAAGCGCTGCGCACCGTGGTCCGCGCCCTGATCGCCCCTCCCTTGCCTATAATGCTTTGCAGGCGATGCAACAGGAGAGAGGGATGCGTGCCCGGTTGCTGCAAGCCGTTTTCTTCACCGTGGTGCTCACGCTGAGCGCGTGCGCCACGCCGCTCATCCACTCGCCCGTCTTCGAGACCGAATCCCAGCTCCTCGCCGCGCGCGGTTCGCCCACGCGCGTGTGGGAGAACCCCGACGGCACGCGCACGCTGGAATACGCCACTCAACCTTACGGCTGGACCTGCTGGATGTACACGGTAGATCGCGACGGTCGCATCGTCGAGCAGCACGATGCGCTCGCGCCGGAGAATCTGGCGCGTATCAAGCCGGGCATGACCAAGGCCGAAGTCGACCGTCTGCTCGGAGCGCATCGCCGCGAGCACTTCTACTCCCTCTCCGGCGAGGAGGTGTGGGACTGGAACATCAGAAATGAATGGCGCGGCGTGCTCTTCACCCTCTTCAACGTGCATTTCAAAGGGGATGTGGTCGAGCGCACCAGCGTGAGCTACGTCTACAACTGGCTCGATCCGGATGCGATGTAACGCTTTTTCATGCGCCGTGGCGACGGAATTCGGCCAGCCTCATTCCCGAAGCGTAGAGGGTGCCGAAATAGGCGAGCGCGCAGGCGGCAAGGAGCAGGGCGAGCCGGCCGCTGCGCTCGAGGGCGGGTAGGTGCAGCCAGTCGCCGAGGCCGCGGGCTCCCCACAAGGCCACGATCCCGAGCGCGAGGGTGGCCGCCGTCACCCGCAGCAGGAATCTTCCCCATCCCGCCAGCGGGCGGTACGTGCCGCGCCGCCACAGGCCATGCAGCAGCAGTCCGGCGTTGAGCCAGGCCGCGAGGCTGATCGACAGCGCCAAGCCCGCGTGCGCGAGGGGCAGCACGAAGACGAAGAGCCCGTTCATCGCCTGGGTGGCCACCAGCGAGACGAGGGCGATTTTCACCGGTGTGCGCACGTTCTGCTGGGCGTAGAAGCCGGGGGCGAGGATCTTCACCGCGATCAAGGCCGTCAGGCCCACGCTGTAGGCGACGAGGGCGCGGCAGGTGGCGAGTGCATCCTGTGCGTCGAAGGCGCCATGGAGGAAGAGCGTGCTCACCAGCGGTTCGGCCAGCAGCGCCATGCCCGCGGCCGCCGGCAGGGTGAGGAGCACCGTCAGGCGCAGCCCCCAGTCGAGCAGAGCCTGGTAGTCTTCGCGGCTCGCGCGCGCGTGCGCCCGCGACAGGCTCGGCAGCAGGATGGTCCCCAGCGCCGCACCCAGTAACCCGGAAGGGAATTCCATCAGCCGGTCGGCGTAGTAGAGCCAGGAGACGCTGCCGCTGGGCAGCAGGGAGGCGAACACGGTATTGATGAGGAGCGAGACTTGGGCTACCGACACGCCCAGCACCGCCGGGGCCATGAGCCGCAGCACGCGGCGCACTCCTTCGTCGCGCGGGGCCCAGTCCCAGCGCGGCCAGGTGCCCAGGCGCCGCAGGGCGGGCACGTGCAGCAGCACCTGCGCGAGCCCACCCACGAGCACGGCCCAGGCGAGCGCCGTGACCGGCGGCTCGAAGACCGGCACGCCGGCGAGTGCGAGCACGGTGAAGGTGATGAAGGAGAGGTTGAGCGCCACGGGCGTGGCTGCCGGCAGGGCGAACCGACCCCAGGTGTTGAGGATGGCCGAGGAGAAAGCCACCAGCGCCATGCACAGGATGTAGGGGAAAGTGATGCGCGTCATCGACACGGCGAGCGCGAAGGTCTCGGGGCGGGCAAGGAAACCGGGAGCCGAGACGGCGATGAGCGCGCCGGCACCGACGATGCCCACCAGCGTCACGGCGCTCACTGCGGCCAGGAGCAGGGTGAAGACGCGGTCGATCAGCCGCTGCGTCGCCTGCGCGCCTTCGCGCTCGCGCGTGTGTCCCAGCACCGGAACGAAGGCTTGGGAGAAGGCTCCTTCGGCGAAGAGCCGCCGTAGCAGGTTCGGTAGCCGAAAGGCGACGAAGAACGCGTCGGTGGCAGGGCCGGCGCCGAAGACGGCGGCGATCAGCAGGTCGCGCACGAAGCCGAGGATGCGGGAAGCGAGCGTGAAACCGCTGACGGTGGCCAGCGCGCGCAGCAGGTTCATCGTGTCGGTTGCATCAAAATGGCGAAAAGGCTAGAATTATAGTTTCTTCCAAGTATTTCGGGGTTGAAGGACATGGCCAACACGGCTCAAGCTCGCAAGCGCGCCCGTCAGGCGCTCAAGCGCCGCGCGCACAATCGCAGTCTGCGCTCGCGCCTGCGCACCGCCATCAAATCGGTGCGTCAAGCGCTCGCTACTGGCGACAAACAGCAGGCCCTTGCCGCTTTCCAGGCGTCGCAGGGTGTGATCGATTCGATGGCCGGAAAAGGCATCATCCACAAGAACGCCGCCGCGCGCTACAAGAGCCGGCTGATGGCGCGGATCAAGGCGCTCGGCTGAAGAATCGCCAAAGATCCTTCTCGCCTTGGCGAAGAAAAGGCAGCTCAGGGGCTGCCTTTTTCTTGCCTTGCGTTCTCCGGTCCGTCTTCGTCATCGGAAGGTGGCGTTTCTTCGTCGGGGAAACGCAGCTGGAGGTCGTTGTCCTTGGCGAAGTTGAGCAAGAAGTGGTAGGCGAGGGGTTCGATGTCGTAGAGCCGGGCGTCGACCCGCACGGTTTTGGCGCCATTCTCGTCGGGGCCGGGCTGGACGTAGGGCGAATAGCGCATTTTATGGTCGGAGCCGAACTGCGACATGATGCCGCACAGGCGCTCGGCCCAGTCGCTGGGACGAAAGCGCTTGCCTTCGGAAGTGAGCCCGACGATGACGAAATTGCGCACGGTGGGTTTCATGGGAGGCCCGTCGAGAGTCGATCCGGCGTCACGCGAAAAGTCCAATTATAGCCCAGCCCGCCGTCCGGCCGATGTCGGTGCGGTCGCGATCCGGACGCTTCGGGGAATTTTGATGCGATAATCCTTCGTTCGTTGCGCGGTCGAATCGTTGCCGTGCCCATCGTGGAGGGAATTCGCCTCATGTTCGAAGTCATCCGTCGCAAGCGACGCATCGCCCAGGGTATTCTGCTGCTGCTGATCCTGCCCTTCGCCTTCTTCGGGATCGAGCGTTATTTCTCCGGCGGTCCCAGCCATCAGGAGGCGGCAAAGGTAGGCGATGCGGTCGTGACCACGGCCGAGCTGCGCCAGGCGGTGGAAGAGCGCACGGCGCAGCTGCGCCAACGGTTCGGTGAGAATTTCGACGCGCGCATCGTCCGCGACCCCGCGTTCGTCGAGAGGGTGCTGCGCGAGCTCATCGAGCGCCGTCTCGTACAGGTCGAGGCGGCTCGGCTGGGAGTGGTGGTAACGCCCGAAGCCTTGCAGCGGGCGATCGCCTCTTTCGAGGTGTTCCAGCAGGACGGACAGTTCTCCTATCCGCGCTACGAGGCGGTGCTGCGGGCTCAGGGGCTCACCCCTAAGGCGTTCGAGGCGATGCTCGCCCAGGATCTGGCAGTGCAGCGCCTGGTGGAACCGATCGCGCAGGGGGCCATCGTGCCGCGCGAGCAGACGCTGCAGCTGGTGGCGCAGCAGCTCGAAGAGCGCGAGGTGAGCGTGGCGGTGCGCGCCGCTGCCGACGAAGCCGACCCCGCCGGGTTGACGGAGGAGGCATTGCGCGCCTACTACGAGGCGAACGCGGCGCGTTACGTCGCACCGGCCAAGGTTCGGCTGCAGTACCTCCTCGTCGATGAAGAAGAGATCGGCCGTGGGCTTACGCCGAGCGAGGCGGATCTGCGTGCACTCTACGAGCAGGCACCGGAGCTCTTTCGCGATCCGGCCAGCCAGCAGGTGCGGCCCTTCGAGGAGGTGCGCGAGGCGCTGGCCGATTCCTGGCGCGTGCGTCAGGCTCGGCAGCGCTACGGGGAAGTGCGCGAAGAACTGGGCAACGCCGTGTTCGAGGCGATCGACCGGCTCGACCCCGTGGCCGAGCGTTTTGGCCTAAGAATCCACGAAACTGAACTCGTGCCGCTGGAGGAAGTCGAGATCGCCGGCGTGAAGAGCGACAAGCTCATCGCTGCGCTCAAGGAGGCGCAGGCCCAGGGAGGGCAGAACCTCGAACCGGTCGAACTCGCCCCCGGCAAGCTCGCCGCGGTGCGCGTGGCTGAATACGTGCCGCCGCGGGCTCTTTCTTTCGACGAAGCGCGGGCGCGGGTGATCCAGGACCTGGCGCGGGAAAGAGGCCGTGAGCGGCTGCGGGAACTGGCGCCGCAATGGCTGGAACGCCTGGAAAAGGGTGAGGCAGTGCCCGAGCTCGCGTGGCAGCCCAAGCGTAGTCTGACCCGGGCTTCCAATGCCTTGCCGCCGGAGCTCGTCGACGAGATCTTCAAGGCCACGCCTCCCTGGCCGCGCTATCTCGGCTGGGAAGCGTCCAATGGGGATCGCTGGTTCGTGCGCATCGAGGGCGTGCGCCGACCGCAGCTGCAGGCGGACGACCCGATGGTACAGTTTGCCGGCGAGCGCATCCGCTCGGTGGTGGGCAACGTGGAGTGGCGCGGCTGGCTGAAGACGCTGGAGACGCGTCACCCCGTCGTGATCCGGCGCGAGGCGCTGCAGGAGCTCACCGCGGCGCCCTGACAAACTTCCGCCGGGGCAAGCAAGCCCGGCGGATTCACGTCATTCTTGTTCAGGGTTTCCGAGCGCGGTGGTATTGAAACCCCCGTCGACGTAGAGAATCTCGCCGGTGATGCCGCTCGCCAGATCCGAACACAGGAACGCCGCGGCGTTGCCCACTTCTTCGATCGTGACGTTGCGCCGCAGTGGGGCGTTGTGCTCGTTGAATCGCAGCAGCTTGCCGAAACTGCCAATGCCCGAGGCGGCCACCGTCTTGATCGGTCCAGCCGAGACGGCATTGACGCGCGTGCCTTCGGGGCCGAGGCAGGCGGCCATGTAGCGCACCGCCGCTTCCAGGCTCGCCTTCGCCAGGCCCATGATGTTGTAGTTGGGCATGGTGCGCACGGCGCCGAGGTAGGTGAGGGTGAGGAGCGAGCCATTCCGGCCCTTCATCATCGGCCGGGCGGCCTTGGCGAGCAGGGGAAAGCTTGCCGCGCTCACTTCCTGCGAGATGCGGAAGGCTTCGCGCGTGAATCCATCGAGGAAGTCGCCGTCGAGTGCTTCGGTAGGGGCGTAGGCGATGGAGTGCACCAGGCCGTCGAGCCCGTCCCAGTGCTGGCGCAGCGCCGTGAATAGCCCTTCGATCTGCGCGTCGTCGGTGACGTCGAGCGGAAAGGCGAGCTCGGAGTCGAATTCCGCCGCCATCTTGCGGATGCGCTCTTCGAAGCGTTCGTTCTGGTAGGTAAAGGCGAGCACGGCGCCTTCGCGGTGCATCGCCTTGGCGATGCCGTAGGCGATCGAGCGGTTGCTCATCATTCCGGTGATGAGGATCTTTTTGCCGGCGAGAAAGCCCATCGGGTGTGCTCCATCGTAGTTTTATGGTGTGGCGGCGATTATACGGCAAGCCCGCGTGGGCTTTCGTATCAGCGCTTCTCGCGCATCAAGCGGGCCTTTTCGCGCAACCAGTCGCGCTCTTTTTCGGCCTCGCGCTTGTCGTGCTGCTTCTTGCCCTTGGCAAGCCCGATCGTGGCCTTGATGCGGCCGCGGGAGAAGTGCAGATCGAGCGGCACGAGCGTGTAGCCGGCGCGTTCCACCTGGCCGATGAGCCGGTCGATCTCGCGTCGGTGCAGCAGCAGCTTGCGCGTGCGCGTGGGGTCGGGATGGACGTGGGTCGAGGCGCTCGCCAGCGGCGTGACGTGCATGCCGAGCAGGAAGAGCTCGCCATCCTTGACGATGACGTAGGCTTCCTTGAGGTTCGCCCGGCCAGCGCGGATCGCTTTCACTTCCCAGCCCTGCAGCTCGATGCCAGCCTCGAAGGTTTCTTCGATGAAGTAATCGTGGCGCGCCTTGCGGTTTTCGACGATGCTCATGGACGGCGTTCCGGTGACGTGCTGGGGTAGAATCGTCGATTATAGGTGAGCAGCCGGCGAAAGCACACGATGGCCGAGGTCCATAAGCGCGTCTTGATCGATTCTCCGGCGGCGGCGATGTTCGAGCTCGTCGACCGCTGCGAAGACTATCCGCAATTCCTGCCCTGGTGCGGCGGCGTGACGCTGCACCGGCGCACCGACACGGTGACCGAGGCGACGCTGCGCGTGGATTTTCATGGTATCAAGACCCATTTCACCACGGTCAACGACAAGGAATTCCCCCACCACATGCGCATCCGCCTCAAGGAAGGGCCTTTTCGTCGGCTCGAAGGCGAGTGGCGCTTCGTGCCGCTGGGCGAGGGGGCGTGCCGTGTGGAGTTCGATCTCTACTATGAATTTGCCTCCCGCTTGCTGGAGAAAGTCCTCGGGCCGGTGTTCAACCGCATCGCGGCGACTTTCATCGATGCCTTCGTGCAGCGGGCGCGGACGCTGAAGGGCGAGGGCGGTGGCTGAGCTGCGCGTCGATCTCGTCTATGCGCCGGCCCCGGGGGTGATCGAGCGCGTCCCCCTCATCCTGCCCGCGGGGGCGACGGTGCGCGACGCGGTGGAGCGATCGGCGATTCTCGAGCGCCATCCGGATTTGCGGCCAAGCTGGGAGCGGGCCTGCAGCCTTTTCGGGCGGCTCGTGCCGCCGGAGACGCCGCTTGCCGACGGCGACCGGGTGGAACTCACCCGGCCACTCATCGCCGATCCGAAAGCGGTGCGCCGGCGCCGTGCCCGAACACCCCGCGACAAAAACCCCGAGGAGCGCACGGCTCCCTGAGGCGCTCTCGCCGGTATAATTCCGTTTTGGTCCAAGGACTGTACCATGCGACTGCTGAAGAAAGCCCTCACCTTCGACGACGTCCTCCTCGTTCCCGCCCATTCCGCCATCCTGCCGCGCGACGCGGACCTCTCCACCCGGCTCACGCGCGAGATTCGCCTGAATCTGCCTCTGGTGTCCGCCGCCATGGATACCGTCACCGAGGCGCGCCTGGCGATCGCGCTCGCCCAGGAAGGCGGCATCGGCATCATCCACAAGAACCTCACGCCCAAGCAGCAGGCGGCGGAAGTCGCCAAGGTCAAGCGCTTCGAATCCGGCATCTTGAAGGATCCGGTGACCATCCCGCCGACGATGACCGTGGGCGAGGTGCTGGCCCTCACCCGTCAGCTCGGCGTTTCGGGTCTGCCGGTGGTCGAGCACGGCAAGGTGGTGGGCATCGTCACCAACCGCGACCTGCGCTTCGAGACGCGCTTCGATGTGCCGGTGGCCACCATCATGACGCCGCGCGAGCGGCTCGTCACCGTGCGCGAGGGGGCGACGCTCGAGGAGGCGAAGGCCCTGATGCAGCGTCACCGCCTCGAACGCGTGTTGATCCTCGACGAGCACGACGTGCTCAAAGGGCTCATCACGGTCAAAGACATCCAGAAATCGAGCGAACATCCCCTCGCCACCAAGGACGAACACGGTCGCCTGCGCGTGGGGGCTGCGATCGGCGTGGGCCCCGGGACCGAGGAGCGCGCCGAGTTGCTGGTGGCCGCCGGCGTGGACGTGCTGGTGGTCGATACGGCGCACGGCCATTCGCAAGGGGTGCTCGATCGCGTGCGCTGGGTCAAGCGCACCTATCCGCAGGTGCAGGTGGTGGGCGGCAACATCGCCACCGCCGAGGCGGCGCGGGCGCTGCTCGATGCCGGCGCCGACGGCGTGAAAGTGGGCATCGGCCCGGGCTCGATCTGCACCACGCGCATCGTCGCCGGAGTGGGCGTGCCGCAGATCACCGCGATCGACGACGTGGCCGCGGCGCTGGCTGGCACCGGCGTGCCGCTCATCGCCGACGGCGGCATCCGCTATTCCGGCGACATCGCCAAGGCGCTCGCGGCCGGGGCCGATGCCGTGATGCTGGGCAGTCTCTTCGCCGGGACGGAAGAGGCGCCGGGCGAGACGGTGCTCTACCAGGGGCGTTCCTACAAGGCCTACCGCGGCATGGGCTCGCTCGGAGCGATGCAGCAGGGAGCGGCCGACCGCTATTTCCAGGACGCGAGCGCCAACGTGGAGAAATTGGTGCCCGAGGGCATCGAAGGCCGGGTGCCCTACAAGGGTCCGGTGAGCGCGGTGATCCACCAGCTGGTGGGCGGCGTGCGCTCGGCCATGGGGTATCTGGGCTGCCACACCATTGCCGAGCTGCAGGAGAAAGCGCAGTTCGTCGAGATCACCGCCGCCGGCGTGCGCGAATCGCACGTGCACGACGTGCAGATCACCAAAGAAGCCCCCAACTACCACGTCGATTGATCCCATGACCCAACACGACAAGATCCTGATCCTGGATTTCGGCTCGCAGCTCACCCAGCTCATCGCGCGGCGCGTACGCGAGGCGCAGGTCTACTGCGAGATCCATCCCTTCGACGTGGGCGAGGACTTCATCCGCGCCTTTGCGCCCAAGGGCATCATCCTCTCGGGCGGGCCCAATTCGGCCTACGCGGCGCTCGACTGGCGCGCGCCCGAGGTCGTCTTCCGCCTGGGGGTGCCGGTGCTGGGCATCTGCTACGGCATGCAGACCATGGCCGAGCAGCTGGGCGGCAAGGTGGCCGCGAGCGGAAAGCGCGAATTCGGCTACGCTGAAGTGCGCGTCACTGCCCCAAACCGCCTTTTCGGCCCTTTGCACGACCGGCGCGACGAAGAAGGGCGCGCGGTGCTAGAAGTGTGGATGAGCCACGGCGACAAGGTAGTCGCGCTGCCACCGGGCTTTGCCGTGATCGGCAGCAGCGACGCCACCCCCATCGCCGCCATGGCCGACGAGGCGCGCGGCTTCTACGGCGTGCAGTTCCACCCCGAGGTGACGCACACGCTCAAGGGCAAGGAGATGCTCGAGCGCTTCGTGCACGAGATCTGCGGCTGCGGACGCGACTGGACCATGCCCGACTTCATCGGCGAGGCCATCGCCCGCATCCGCGCGCAGGTCGGCGACGAGGAGGTGATCCTAGGGCTCTCCGGCGGAGTGGATTCGTCGGTGGCCGCAGCGCTCATTCACCGCGCCATCGGCGATCGGCTCACCTGCGTCTTCGTCGACAACGGGCTGCTGCGCCTCAACGAGGCCGAGCAGGTGATGGCGACTTTCGCGCGCAACCTAGGCGTGAAGGTGATCCACGTCGATGCGAGCGAACGTTTTCTTTCGGCGCTCGCTGGCGTGGCCGATCCGGAGCAGAAGCGGCGCATCATCGGGCGCGTCTTCGTCGAAGTCTTCCAGGAAGAGGCGGCGAAGCTGCCGCGCGCGCGCTGGCTCGCCCAGGGCACCATCTACCCCGACGTGATCGAATCGGCCGGCGGCAAGACGAAGAAGGCGGCGAGCATCAAGAGCCACCACAACGTGGGGGGGCTGCCCGAGACGCTGAATCTGAAGCTCCTCGAACCGCTGCGCGAGCTCTTCAAGGACGAGGTGCGGGAGCTGGGCATCGCCCTCGGATTGCCGCACGACATGGTCTATCGCCACCCTTTCCCCGGACCGGGGCTGGGGGTGCGCATCCTGGGGGAGGTGAAGCGCGAATATGCCGACATCCTGCGCCAGGCCGACGCCATCTTCATCGACGAGCTGCGCCGTGCCGACTGGTACGACAAGGTGAGCCAGGCCTTCGCCGTGTTCCTGCCGGTGCGCAGCGTCGGCGTGATGGGGGATGCCCGCACCTACGAGTACGTGATCGCGCTGCGCGCGGTGCAGACGCAGGACTTCATGACGGCTCATTGGGCGGAACTGCCGCATGCGCTCTTGGCCCAGGTGTCGCACCGCATCATCAACGAAGTGACTGGTATCAACCGCGTGGTCTACGACATCTCGGGCAAGCCGCCGGCGACGATCGAGTGGGAATGATTAGATGTCTGGAAGCAACCAGAGAGAACAGGCAACAAGTTTTCGGTAAGTCATTGTTAGGGATAAAAAAACAGAAATTTTTCTAGCAAGGTCTAGCAGCGTCAGGCAGGGGTAAGCGGTCGATTTTTGCTGGTATATTTGCTGGCATTCTGCGATCTGGTATCATGGGCTGCGGCGGATGCCATCGACCGAGCGCAGTGCCCGAGATGGTATCGATATCCGATAACTTATTGACGAACAAAGAAAAAATGCCGTATTTCGGCGCTTTTTCGGTGATGGTATCGAGATGCTGTCCGACACCAAGCTTCGCAGCCTCAAACCCAGCGAGAAACCGTACAAAGTCGCCGACCGCGACGGTCTGTATGTGGTCGTCACTCCCGCGGGGACGATCTCCTTCCGTTACAACTACCGACTCAATGGTCGCCAGGAAACGCTGGTGCTCGGCCGTTATGGGGCCGATGGCATCACGCTGGCTGAAGCGCGAGAAAGGCTCCTGGCCGCGAAAAAGTTGGTCAGCGAAGGTAAATCACCGGCGCGACAGAAGTCCAGGGAGAAGCGGAAGATCAGAGACGCCGAAACGTTCGGCTCCTGGGCTGAACTGTGGCTCAAGCATTACCCGATGGCTGAGTCCACAAGAGACATGCGCCGGTCGGTCTATGAGCGTGATCTAAAGGAACCGTTTGGTCGACTCAAGATGACGGAGATCGGCCACGAAGATCTTCGGCAACTATGCGACAAAATCGTGGCGCGAGGTGCGCCGGCAACAGCCGTTCATGCGCGTGAAGTCGTCCACATGGTGTATCGGTACGCGCTGGATCGCGGGCATCGTTATGAAAACCCCGCGGAACTCGTGCGGCCCGCATCCATTGCGCGCTTCCAACCAAAAGACCGAGCGCTATCTCCGCAAGAGATCTGGTTGCTTTATCAATACTTGGAGCGCGTATCGACCGCACCGACCATTCGCTTGGCGGTCAAGTTGCTGCTGTTGACGATGGTCAGGAAGTCGGAATTGACCGACGCGACGTGGGACGAAGTCAACTTTACTTTGGCGACCTGGACCATTCCAGCGGAACGGATGAAGAGAAAGCGTCCGCACGTGGTGTACCTGTCCCGCCAAGCATTGGATATTTTTATTGCCCTCAAGACGTGCGCGGGTGGGTCGCGTTACGTCTTGCCGTCCCGCTACGATCCCGACATTCCCATGAGCAAGGCCACACTGAATCAAGTGACGACCCTGGCGTGGAAGGCGGCGCAGGAAGATGGGAAGCCTTTGGGGAAGTTTTGCGTCCACGACTTGCGGCGGACGGCATCCACTCTGCTTCACGAGGCTGGCTACAACACGGATTGGATCGAGAAGTGCCTCGCCCATGAGCAAAAGGGCGTAAGAGCGATCTACAACAAGGCTGAATACGCCGATCAGCGTCGCGTCATGCTTCAGGATTGGGCAGACATGATCGACCTTTGGGTAAAAGGCGACCCGGCGCTTTGGGCTGTTGTGCCGCCGCCTTCCTCTCCGCTATCCATGCTTCGACCTCCCCCAGATCCCATGCCACCGATCGCGGAGTGAGGGCGAATCGTCTCGGGAATTCGCCGCGCTTTTCAAGCTCGTAAATCGTCCGATCCGATAGCGGAACGATCTGTAGAAGCTGCTTGCGGTTGATGAGAACGCGGCCAGGAATCTTGAGTTCGTCTTCTTGGATGATGCGCATATCGGCTGCTCTCAAAAACGTACGTGTCAGGTCCCGGACGATTGCGTGGCACT